>CAYGRH010000127.1:0-8665 GCA_964352165.1 uncultured Hyphomicrobiaceae bacterium
CCTTGAAGGGAGGTTCCTTCAGTTCCCAACCCAGGATTCGCGGTTTGCCATCAGCGAGCATTTCCAGTGGCACGCGAATGCGCGGGTAGCGTTCATTGGTGGCGAAGAATGATTTGGAGCGTTCGACAACCTGCCACCCATCAAGCCCAAGCCCTGGAACCATGACATCGGCCATAACCGTTTCACTCGCTCCAAGGCGCTCAAGCATGTCCATGGCGCGCTTGAAGCCAGGTTTAACTTCGAGCGCCTGACGCAACATTTCGATGGCCTTGCCCGGTCGTCCTGAGGCGTCTTCGAGTTCGGCTGCAGCCCAGTAGACCTCGGCGTTCTGTGGATCGAGTTTGCGGGCGTTGGCAACATCCTGAGCAGCGATGCTGGCTTGCCCCGTCCGCACGTAAGCATAAGCGCGATAGGCGAACGCCGTGGCGGATCGCGCATTAAAGGCGATTGCCTGATTGAGATCGGGAAGTGCCAACGTTGGGTCGGTTGCCATGGCATAGGCAAGGCCGCGGGCCTCATAACCAACCGCCGCTGTCGGCGACAGCTCGATTATCCGGGTGAAGTCCGTGACGGCTGCGTCGAGGTTCCCGGTCGCAAGATAGGCGTGCCCGCGCAGCAGATAGAGTTCCGGATTGTTGACGTCGAAGGCAATAGCGCGCGACAAATCCTCGATCGCTTCGGCGTAATCGGTTACTTCCAGCTTGGCTTCAGCGCGGTTGCGATAGGCTGATGCGAAGCGGGCATTGGCTCCCACGGCACGCGAAAAATCGCGGATGGCTGCGTGCGGGCGGCCAAGAGCCAGATGCGCGCGACCGCGTCCGGACAGGGGTGCCGCACTCGACGGCATCAGCGAGACCGCGCGAGTGAAGTCGTGGATGGCGTATTGCACCTTGTTGAGCTTCATCAACGCGCCGGCACGGTTGTTGTAGGCGGCCGCGTAGCCCGGTGCGAGAGCGATGGCGCGGTCGAAGTCCTTGATGGATTCCTCGATCAGCCCCAAGGCCAGAAGCAGATTGCCGCGATTGTTGTATACGGCGGCATATTCAGGAAACAACTCGACTGCGCGGTTGTAGTCCTCGAAGGCCTCGCGGGTCTGGCCGAGGCGGACGAACGCAACGCCGCGATCGTTCAGGATCGTCGCGCGGCGGTCATTGGGCAAGGTCGAGTCAGCCAGCGCCGCGGTATAGTCCTGGATGGCAACGGCTGCATCTCCGCGCACCAAGGCAACTGCACCGTCGCGGGCCTTCAGGCGCGCAGCATCGTTTGCCGCCAGCGCGGGCTGGAGCAAAGCGGACAGAACCAACAGTGTGACGGCGAGACTTCCGCGCATAGCGGCGTTCTTGCTCCTGGAGGCGGCAGCGGGATTCGTTATGGTATGACAATGCCCCGATGCGGCTGGAAAGCTCAAGGGATACCGGGGGAATAGCGGTAAAGTGAGCGTTTTGCGTGGCGGATCGGCACTCGATGCGTCGAGCGTCGACTAGGTTGCAGGTTTGGCTGGGTTAGTACGATGCTTTGGCGCTGCTATGATCCTGGCTCAGTTGTGCCTTTTGCGCATAAAGGCGGCGGAGGACCGTGGGCATCATTTCGGGAATGTCTTCGGCAATCAGGCCGGGGCCGAAGATGTTAGCTCCTTCGCCGTGGATCCAAACGGCAGCGCAGGCAGCCTCGTAGGCCGGCATTCCTTGCGCCAACAGACCTGTGATGAGACCTGCCAGGACGTCTCCCGAACCCGCTGTGGCGAGCCATGGCGGGGCGTTGGTGTTGATCGCCGATCTGGCGCCACCAGTCGCAAACCCCGCTTTCGCCGGGATTGCTATTGCCGTGTCTGGTCCTTTGAGGAGGGCGATGGCTTTGAGATTGTCCGCGGCGCGACGGGCCCCTGCCAGGGTTGTGCTCGTGGCGTGTTCATCGCAGCGACCGTTGATCAATCTTGCGAACTCGCCGGCATGGGGGGTGATAACAACTGGACGCTCCGGGATCTCGGCGATGAGTGCTGCGAGGCGATCTGCATTCCCTGCAAACGATGTCAGCGCGTCGGCATCAAGGACAGTTGCAGCGCCTGAACGCAAGACGACTTCGACCATTTCGCAGGTGTGGCGACCGACGCCGAGGCCTGGACCCAGCAAGACTGCATTCAAACGCTTGTCTTGCAGCATCGCGCCGAGAGCGCATGCTCCTTCGAACGGCCGGAGCATAATTGCGGTGAGCTGCGAGGCGTTGACATTGACGGCGTCGGTCGGACTGGCGAGCGTCACCAGTCCTGCTCCCACGCGCAAAGCTGCTCTGGCTGCAAGCCGGGCTGCGCCAGTTGCGTGAGCTGGCCCGGACACGACCAACGCATGGCCACGATGGTATTTGTGCATCGTTACGGCGGGCTGCGGGAGTTCGGATATCCACGACTCAGGACTGTTGGCCGTCAGCGATCCGCCGATTGGCTTTAGCACATCAGCGGGAATGCCGATGTCGGCCAGGATCACCCGACCGCACAACGCGCGACCTGGAAACAAGACGTGTGCGGGTTTCATTCTGAAGAACGTCACGGTCCGATTTGCGCGGATGACGATTTTGCCCAAGGACTCGCCCGTTGTCCCGTTGAGGCCACTCGGCACGTCGACGGCCAATTTTTCCGCACGGCTGCGGTTTGCCGCCTCGATTGCAGCCCTCACCGCCCCTTCCGGGGCACGCGCCAATCCTGCTCCAAACAGCGCGTCGATGATGAGATCGACGGCTTGCAGTTTATCCAGCGCCTCCTCAACGGGGGCACTAGAGCTTAACTCCAGCCATTGCCCGGCCATCTCGGCAGCGTCACCTTTGAGTTTCGCGACTGTACCAAAGTGGTAGACCGCAACATCATAACCGCGCGCCTTGAGGTGGCGGGCTGCCACAAAGCCGTCGCCGCCGTTGTTGCCGGGTCCGCACAAGACAGCGATGCTTGCACCAGCATCGACCATCTTGACGGCTTCGTCAGCTACAGCGCGGCCAGCGTTCTCCATCAGCGTGAAAGATGGCACGCCCAACTTGGCCGCCTGCGCGTCGGCTTGGGCCATCTGTTCATTGGTCAGGATTTCTATCGGCTCGTGCATGGCACGGTAGTTCCTCCGGCTGCTGATAAATGCGGCGTTGAAGCACGCCTAAATGCCCTTTTATTGAGCACCGTGACTAAGATATGTTCATTCTGCCGTTCTTGGCGCGCCCTTCATTTCGGCAATCACCGCATATCTGACTGGTTTTTCGGCGTTTTACGAAGAATTCACCAATTGGCACGCGGCATGCTAACCATCGCAACGGGCGGCGCTTCAGGACGCTAAAGATTCCAGCCGCTCCCGGAGGACCAGGACAGACATGAAAAAAATTGAGGCTATCATCAAACCGTTCAAACTCGACGAGGTCAAAGAAGCCCTCCAGGAGATCGGTTTGCAGGGCATAACCGTTATTGAAGCAAAGGGTTTTGGGCGCCAAAAAGGGCACACGGAACTGTATCGCGGTGCGGAATATGTCGTAGATTTCCTCCCCAAGGTAAAAGTCGAAGTGGTGCTGGGTGATGAAATGCTCGACAAGGCCGTCGAGGCAATTCAAAAAGCGGCCAAGACCGGTCGCATTGGCGATGGAAAGATATTCATTTCCGGCGTCGAAGAGGCGATCCGCATCCGTACCGGGGAAACTGGTGCAGAAGCGATCTGATCGCTCTTTCGCATGCGAACCAGTCGGCTAGTCTAAAGGCCTGAAACAACGGCCCGTCAACTTAAGGCGGGCCGGTTCATTGTGCGGCGGCCCCGTGTGGCGATGGGATCGCGGCGGGGGTTACGGCCTCGATACAAGAAATCGGTTTACTCAGAAATGTGCTCGAAACAGGGGAGCTCTCATGAAGAACGCTAGCGATGTCATTCAGATGATGAAGGACAAGGACGTCAAATTCGTTGACTTCCGGTTCTCCGATACGCGCGGGAAAATGCAGCATGTGACCGCGGACGTATCGTGCGTCGACGAAGAACTGCTGGCTGAAGGTTACGCATTCGATGGGTCGTCGATCGCCGGTTGGAAGGGTATCGAAGCCTCCGACATGCTGTTGATGATCGATCCGGAATCGGCCCACATCGACCCATTCTTCGCGCAAACGACAATGGCCATTTTCTGCGACGTGCTTGAGCCGTCCACAGGCGAGCCATACGAGCGCGACCCGCGGTCGATCGTGAAAAAGGCAGAGGCCTACATGAAGTCGACGGGCGTGGGCGATGCCGTCTACTTCGGCCCAGAAGCCGAATTCTTCCTGTTTGATGACGTGCGCTTCACCGCGGATCCCTACAACACCGGTTTCCGCATCGATTCAACGGAACTGCCGTCGAATTCGGGCACGGAATATGAAATGGGCAACCTTGCCCACCGTCCGCGCACCAAGGGCGGATATTTCCCCGTGCCGCCTATCGACAGCGGACAGGACATCCGTTCTGAAATGCTGTCGGTCATGGCCGAGATGGGCGTTTCGGTTGAAAAACATCACCACGAAGTGGCCTCGGCACAGCACGAACTCGGCATCAAGTTCGCCGACATCACGACGATTGCCGACCACTTGCAGATCTACAAATACGCGATCCACAACGTTGCACAGGCCTACGGTAAGACGGCGACGTTCATGCCAAAGCCCGTGTTCGGCGACAACGGCTCGGGCATGCACGTTCACCAGTCCATCTGGAAAGGCGGACAGCCGGTTTTTGCAGGCGACAAATACGCCGACCTTTCGGATACCTGCCTGTACTACATCGGCGGCATCCTGAAGCACGCGAAGGCCATCAACGCCTTCTCGAACGCGTCGACGAACTCGTATAAGCGCCTGGTTCCGGGTTATGAAGCACCGGTTCTGCTCGCCTACTCGGCACGCAACCGTTCGGCCTCCTGCCGTATCCCGTATACGACAAGCCCGAAAGCCAAACGTGTCGAAGTCCGCTTCCCCGATCCGACTGCAAACCCTTATCTGGCGTTTGCCGCCATGCTGATGGCTGGTCTTGACGGGATCAACAACAAGATCGATCCAGGTCCGGCAATGGACAAGAACCTGTACGATCTGCCGCCTGCCGAACTCGCCAACATTCCGACAGTTGCGGGATCGCTGCGTGAGGCACTTGAGAGCCTGGATCAGGACCGCGCGTTCCTCAAGATGGGCGGCGTGTTTACCGATGACACGATCGACGCCTACATCGAACTGAAGATGGAAGAAAACATGCGGTTTGAAATGACGCCGCATCCGGTTGAGTTCGATATGTATTACTCGTGCTGACGTGACACGCCCGCCAGGCTGTTAGCATCGGGCGGGGTTCACGACCTGAAAACATACATTAGCGAGAAGGCCTGGGGCAGCTCCCCGGGCCTTTTTCGTTTTCCGCAGTTGATTTGCGAGGATCATGCGCGACGGGAAGCTTGCTGCCGGGGCAGGCCAATCGATCAGTTGAATGCTTTTGAGTTCGAACGCTGGGATCAGTAATAGATCAGCAGAGCGGCAAACGCGATCGAGAGCAGCCCATAGCCGAAGTTCGCCTGGTTCGAAACCAGCCAATTGGCGGACCGGCGCGGGATCTGCGACCAGGGGACTGAGGCCAGAGATGACAAGAGTACACCGATGACCAGCCCCAGGATCAAGGACGCATAATCAAGCTTGAAGGCCGGGGCTGACGAACCGGATGGGGGCAACTCGGCGGCAGCCCCTCGGGCGGCCTCAACGTCTGGCCCGGCTCCGGAAAGTGGCATTATCTCAGCCGTGCCCGTGCCTGATGCGGATTGGCCCGCATCAAAGCCAGAAAGCGCGCCCATGACACCTTGTGGGCCAAGCGTCCCGCTGGCCAAGACGACTGAGGCGATCACACCCATTGAGATCATCGATAAGTAACCGACGAATGACTTCATGGCGCACCCTGTTCGTTCACCCGAGTTCCAGTTCCAAGCAACGATAAGTCTCAGCGCACCAATATACCGTTAACCACGCTGCCGAAGCGGTAGGCCATCTGGAACGGTGCACCGCGGCTGTGCGGTGCAGCGACGAAAGTCGTTGACAGCTTTACGAATGAGGAGCACCATTTCAGTATTCCGCGAAGGAGGTCTAAGAAAATGGTTCCACCCGGTCGAGAATAGCTGCCAACTAGACTGTCTTAGACAGCCACATAGGGCAGCAAGAAAACAGACAATACAATTTGATACACTAACCGTCCGTGGCGTTTACTTGGACGTCAGCCTTTATTGCGGTTTTTTGGCCAATACTCGGCCCATTCTCGGCGCGATCTGGAGGGTTGCGCTTCTCGCAATGAGGAAGGTTTCCGATTTAACGACCCGGCGGATTAACCCGACGGCGAAAGGGTTGGGCTGAATCAGGAGTGGGATCTGCCGCTTAATCACAGATCAGGTCCGGCGTCATGCCGCTGACCAAGAACGATCGGATTACAGCGCGCGCTGCTCAAGAGTTGTAAGAGCCCGAAACGTCATCGCCACATACCAAGCCCGGAGGGTTTTCATAGGCCCCGCCGGGCTTGTTGTTTGTGGACTGCTTGGTGCCGACCGCTCCCCCGCGCTCATGGGACAGCGCTCATGGGATCTGGATATTTGATCGCGGAAAAGTACGCACAGGGATACACGGGCTAGCGCGATAGAGCGGGTTCTGCGGCCCGGCCGAGGGGAAGCCGCTCCAGGTCGTCCTGCAATTCACGCATTCACCCATTCACCGGGTGGTGCCCCAACACTCCGCTCTGCCATCGCCCTGCCTACTTCACGGGATTGTTGGGGTTATGAAAATCGAGTCAGCATCATACCCGCGGTGGTCCATAGCCGGCCTGCAAACCTGCAATAGATTCGTTCGACCCGCTTTCCCGGCATCGCACGGTTCTGATTTGTGCTCTGCTGCGTCTCGGCACATGCGTCGCTTCGGGCTGAATGCATCGGCGCTGTTCATTGTGTTCTCGTGCACCAGTGCTTACGCGGCAAACGACTATCCGTGGCTCGATCAGGACGGGCCGTCGAAATCCCGGGCTGGGATCGAGACCCTCGCCCAGCGCTTCGAGCCGCCTGCCGGGTTCAGCCGCGTTTCGGCGAAGGCCGGCAGTTTCGGATCGTGGTTGCGGCGGCTGCCGATGAAGCCTGCCCAATCCCGCGTCATGCTTCACACCGGGTCACCGAAATGGCGGCAAGACGTTCATGCCGGGGTCATCGACATCGATACGGGCAAGCGTGATCTTCAGCAATGCGCCGATGCAGCCATGCGACTGCGCGCCGAATGGCTGTGGGATAGTGGCCGCAAGGGTGACATCGGATTCAATTACACGGGCGGCGGGCACGTTTCATATTCCCGATGGGCGCGCGGCGAACGGCCATCCGAGGACGGCAAGCGCTGGAGGCGCCGGGGAAAGGCTGACGACAGCTATGCCTCGTTCCGGAAATACATGATCCAGATCTTTGCCTATGCCGGGACGTATTCGCTCAGCAGAGAAATGAAACCTATTGCAAGGGACGAGTTGGCGGCGGGAGATGTGTTCATCGTCGGCGGATTTCCAGGGCATGCGGTTCTTGTTGCTGACGTCGCGGAAAACGCTGCCACCGGCGAGAAGGTGTTTCTGCTGACGCAGAGCTACATGCCAGCACAGGACATGCACGTACTTATCAATCCGTCAGATAAGGCGCTGTCGCCCTGGTACCGGGTGTCGTTCGACTGGCCGCTTGTTACCCCTGAATGGACTTTTCCGGAAGGAAGTCTGAAGCGCTGGCCATGAGCGGTCTGAGCCGCTGAGGGATGCGTTCACTGGCTGATGAGATAGCCCGAATACAATGACAGCGCGGCCAGCATCGACAGGAAAACAAGCGCTGGCTGGCCGATCATGAGCGGAAGCACCAGACCGACCAGCACGAGAGTGAGCAAGCCAGTTCGCCGCACAACCGGAATATCGGTCATGGCGCATTCCAGAGCCCAACCCAGCACGGGAATTTTGAATATCGCGCGTAGCCATACGGGGCGGAGCTCGGCATCGGGGAGTACGATGTGCCGTGGCCGGCTGACGACCAGCGCAGTTGACGTCCCGGCGGGCTTTTGCTTTCCAGTTGGCTGATCGTCCACGTTCGCTTCCTCAACGTGCTGGCACTGCACACTTATCGCCGTGTGCTAACTCCAGTGCAGTTTACACCAGTCCGGGCGTTGTTGCAGCGGGGTATCCGTGTTGGCGCCTATTGCGTAGCTTTTACGGCATCCGCGAGAACTTCAGCGAAGAAATCCAGGTCCGCAGGCGATCCCACCGTGACCCTTATGCAGCGGTCGAGCGGGGCGACGCCGGGCATGCGGATGAAGCAATCGCGTTGCAATACTTCGCGCAGCAGCGAACGCGCATATTCGCCGTCGCGTCCGCAATCGATGGCTACAAAATTCGTGGCCGACGGCAAAGGTGCAAAGCCGTTGTCGCGAGCGATGTCGCCCAGTCTGTTGCGGGCTGCGGAGATGGCTGCAAGCGTTGCGTGAAGGAATTCATTATCCTGCAATGCGGCAAGCGCACCGAGTTGTCCGACACGGTTGATGCCGTAATGATTGCGAACTTTTTCGAACTCGGCGATCAGCTCTGACGCCCCCATCGCATATCCGATGCGCGCGCCGGCGAGTCCGTAGGCTTTTGAAAAGGTGCGAAATCGAACCACATAAGGG
>CAYGRH010000128.1:0-8662 GCA_964352165.1 uncultured Hyphomicrobiaceae bacterium
GCGGTGGGCAATCCGCTGAACCATCGCAATGCACCGTATGTGTTGCGTCAACGGAACGAGTTATCGACTGGACGTCTCCCCTGAATGCAAAAGCGGGCGATGCTGAAAGCACCGCCCGCGAATGTCTAGCTGGTTACTGGTTCAGAACCAGCGGTTCATTCATGAACCCTTGTTGGTTGGGAAGAAGTCGCCATCGTTGAGCGTGAGCTTGTCACCCTGCTTGGCTTCCACGGTAAAGCCCCTGGGGCCCGTGAGACCGCACCCGTCCTTGCACACGTCCTTCAGATCGACGGTCTTGCCGGCAGGAATCTCGTGAGTGGACTCGGTTGCCCCCTCATCGACCATGATTTTGTGAGCGGCACCGTCTTTGTTGGTGACTGAGAGCGCAAGAGCAGGCGACGCCATCAACAGCGCACCAGCGGCGGCAAGAACAAGGGTCTTCGAGCTTGTCGTCAACATGTTGCTTCCTCTCCATTTGAATGATTTGCAGTTACCGCACGCAAAGGTAGGAGATAGACTGTAAAATCAGCACCAATGGCTGCTTTTGGTTGCTCACACGTCTGCGTTTCGGACTGATCCTCAAATGGAGCTGAACTGATAGACATCAAGTTGCTGAAGCTAAACTTCAGATAAAATAAACGTGATCAGTATAGGCGCCATATTATTGCTAAAGCCGCATTGAAGACTGGAGCTGCGGAACCTAGATGAGAGGGTCGTGTTCTACTGATAGAGAAGAGCGTCTATGCGCGCTTCGGCTTGGGCATTGAAGACTGGGCGGTGACAATCGGGCTGTGATGATAGGGGCCCCAAGACATCCGAAGTGGGGCACGCTTTCTGCGTCTCCAAAACGCAAGCATATTCACCTGAAACCGGCAATCGCCGGCAATCTCCGGTAAGGTTTCATTTTGATCTTGTGCGGCTCCGCGTGCGGTCCGATACCGCTGATCGACAGACCGGTCCCACTCCCGACCGGCGGCGCTGACACCCAACGCATCTGTATCTCAGCACTAATTCCGAACCCCGTTCAGAATCGAAGGGCGAACAAAGTGACATCGAACACAACATCCAAGAGCGCGACGAATACGCGATCGGGATCAGGAACCAAGGCCAAGCTTGTGGTCCGCCGGGCCAATCCAACTGACGCACAGAAAATCTATGACCTCGGACGTCGCGTCTATGCGCCGGCCCCCTCGATGAATGCCCGCATGATCAAGGGGCAGATCAACAACTTCCCCGAGGGCCAATTCGTCGCCGAATACGACGGCCGCATCGTCGGGCATTGCGCCACGTTCGTCATATCCGGTGATGTTGCCCTCGCCCCCCACTCCTGGCGGGAGATCACCGGCAACGGGTTTGCCTCCCGGCATGATCCAGACGGCGACTACCTGTACGGAATGGAAGTGATCGTCGACCCGGGATTCAGACGCCTGCGCATCGGCCAGCGCCTTTACCGCGCGCGCAAGAACCTATGCGAGGAATGGAACCTCAAGGGGATCATATTTGGCGGACGCATGCCGGGTTATAAGCGCAAGCAGCGCCAGTATCCCGAGCCGATGGACTACATCGAAGCGGTGCAGGAACGTAAAATCCGCGACACCACCATCAACTTCCACCTGGCCAACGGTTTCGAGCCGGTCGGCGTTCTTCACGGCTACGACAAGGACGACGTCCAGTCAGCCGGATTGGCAACGCACATGGTCTGGCGCAATCCGCGTCTTCCCGACGAGCCCGCCAGCAAAGGCCGACCCGATCAACTCGCCCCGCAGGAAACAGTGCGTGTCGCCACCGTCCAGTTCCAGATGCGCGGCATCACCAGCAAGGATGAATTTCGCCGGCAGGTGGAGTACTTCGTCGATGTCGCATCGGACTACCGAGCCGACTTCGTCGTGTTCCCGGAAAACTTCACACTCCAGCTCCTGTCACTCGAGCCCAAGCCGATGCAGCCCAAGGAGGGCGTCGAACGCATCACCAGCTACACCGAGTGGTTCTGCAAATTCATGAGCGGGTTTGCCGTCAGTTATAACGTCAACATTATCGGCGGAACGCACCCGATCATCGACCCCGAAGGAGAGATCAAGAACGTCTGCTACGTCTTCCTGCGTGATGGCTCGATCCATGCCCGTGAAAAAATCCACCCAACGCCCAGCGAGGCCTATTGGTGGAACATCAAGGGCGGCAATCAGGCAGACGTGATCGACACCGACTGCGGACCTGTTGGCGTCATGATCTGTTACGACAGCGAATTCCCGGAATTGGCCCGCCACCTTGTTGACCAGGGCGCGATGATCCTGTTCGTGCCGTTCTGCACCGATGAACGCCGCGGCTACCTGCGTGTTCGCTATTGCAGCCAGGCGCGCGCGATCGAAAACCAATGTTACGTCGTACTTTCAGGCGTCGTCGGCAACCTGCCGAACGTCGAGAACATGGATATTCACTACGCCGAAAGCTGCATCCTGACGCCGTGCGACTTTGCCTTTGCGCGCGACGGGATCGCAGCCGACACCGCACCCAATACCGAAACGATTGCGTTCGCCGATTTGAGCCTGTCAGACCTCAGGGCGGCACGCGGAACCGGTACGGTCCGCAATCTTCAGAACCGCCGATTCGATCTCTACCGTGTCGCCTGGAACGAGCCCGCTGAGCCCACCGGCCCTCGCGCGGAAATTCGAAAGCGCGCCCCGGACAAACCGCGCACCAAACCCGGCAACGGCGAGCCTGTTGAAGCCCCAGCCGTAGCTGCAAAGGACGTTCACGCCAAAGGCTCAGGCGGCAAGCCCGCCAAACGGGAGCACGAAACGGCCGGCGCTACGCCGCCGCGGCCTCCCGGCTCGCCTGCAATGCCGCCGAAGCCGCATCATTGACATAACGGCCGCCAACGCCGCTTGCACAAAAAAGAGAGACGCGCCGCATAGCTCGCCTCCCTCAAAGCAATTTAGGCTTGTGGCGGTCAGATGCGGAATACCGCACCCTTGACCGAGCGAGCGCGCTCACGAACTTTACCGCCGTCGTTGCCGGATTTTACGATCCAACGGCCATCCGCAGTTCGCCCGGTAATCATGCCGACGTGGTGGCGCCACACAACGACAGCACCGACTTGCGGCGACGTTGCCCGACCGTAGTTGCGCCAATTCCATGCGACGTTGAGGTGGGGGCCTCCGCCAAGCTGCGTGCGCATCCACCAGCCGCACCACTTGCCGGGCCGCGGACCGACGCCAGCGTGCTTCTTCGGCGAAGCATAAGTCTTCGTGTACTTGACCTTCGGTGCCTTGACTTGTGCCTGTGGCTGCCAAGCCGTCGCGTTGCCGACCCCGGCACCAAGATTGCTGCGGCCAGCACTCTTCGAATAATGAGCGCCGTCGATCTTTTGGAATACTCCGCCTGGAAGCATGTCAGCCTGGGCGGCGGACGCGAACGCGCAGACAAGGAGTGAACTGATAACTGATAGAACTCTGAACGACATCGACTTTATCCCTTATGTTGCGCTGCGGGATGATCAGTCGAATGTGGCGAAAAAGTGCAATTACATCATGGGCGCGTCAATGCGCCACGACCATGGAAAATAAAGAAGAGAGCATAAATCATTGAAAGAAATCAGGAATACGAGAAATCCGGAAACCAGAGCTGCTGGCACCTGTCGCGGTAAGCGATGAGGTTTTGCCGCGATTTCGCATGGCCCAGCATCTCCGTATCGAAGTGCTCACACAATGCTCCGGCGACGGTTGAGTACGTCATGGCATCCGCGCTGCACGGCGCATCGCCCATCAAGAACGGCTTCTCACCGAGGAAATCCGCAATAGCATCGATGCCGCGGTTCCCCAATCGCACGATCTCATCGCGCGAATGCCGTCCAAATCCATGCCCCTTGAGGTCGCGCTTGATCTGCCCGCGCACGGTTTTGATAACAAGCGGGCGCAACAGGCCCGGCACCGAATTGAAGTAGATCCTGGGGCCGGCATCGAAATTGGCATCGATCATCCATCGCTCGTGCACAATCGCCCAATAGATGTTGTCTTCGCACAGCTTTTCGAAAGCCCATGCAACGCCGCGTTCGGCCGGGCTAAGTCCATCGTCCAGGTCGACACCGTACTTTTGCTCAAGATGCCAGCGGATGAATGACGTATCGGCGATTGTCTGGCCGTCATCCGTAATAAACGGCGCCTTCCCTTTGGGGGCCTTGCGCGGATCGCATTCAGACCTCTCGTAAGTTTGGCCCGCCATTTTGATCTGCACCATCGCCTTCATGCAGAACGGGCTGGGATCTGGAAGCCCGAAACCGGGCCCAAAATTATAAACCGTAATCATCTGCTCCTCCTGGCGTTGCACGCCCACAGCATATGACGCACCCCTCATGCCGTCTTCTTGGTGGCGAAGTCCCGCCGTGGGCAGCTCATGACAAAAATCCGCGAGCAGCGGCTGAAGAAGCAGTTCTGCCCTAGCGATGGTCGGTCAATGCCACAAACTCCGGATCGTCCTGCGCTTTGCGCTCGAACATTAGGAAGTCGTAATACCCGCACTTTTTTCCATTGGGATAACTCCGGCAGACTTTCGGCCGAGCTTCATAGACCGTGCAACGCCGCTCATCGGTATCGAAGAATTGGCAGATTTTGCCAAAATGGACGTCCTTTTTCCGCTTCATCGCGTACTTGCGACCGTAAGCCTCTTCGGTAAAAGCAGCGCGCGCATCCTCGAAGGACTTGCCGTGGAGGCGGCCCAGCCGCTGCACGTCTCGCTTATCCAAGGCAATAAGGGGATACGAACAGCAGTACCCAGGGCATTTTGTGCAATCATACATGTGAGCGCGGGTCTCTTCTTTCGCGGAACGACTGTTGGGGTGGCTGACAACCATGACAGGGGACACTGGCGCGACAGGACGCACATGAGTTCTTGCAGCACCTGCTCACCGCTGCCCCGGTGCAATATCCGTTATTATTCCAGCGCCCCAGGTCAAGCGAACTTCGCGCCCTTCAGCGACACCAGCCCTGCGACCAAATCGCAGAGGTTCATATCCCGCGCTGCACTCTCACGCCACGGCAAAGCCAACAACTCAGGCGTCGGAAGCAAGTTCGCAACAGGATCCGCGCGGGTGAAGTGATGTGCGCCGATTGATACACGGCAGCAACACCCCTCAGCCGAGCATCGCATCGCCCGTGCCCCCGATTTGCCAGCAACATATTCTCCGCTATGGTCGGCGCCGAACCGCAGATGGCCGTTACCGGCGCTCGTAAATGGCCTCAATTAGAGGCTATGTCGCGTATTTTGGACGAACGCGAGTATTCGTTCGTCACTATGGGGACCTCCGCATGTCTGACCTGTCTCGCAATGCGGCCGACAATGAAACGCCCGTAAATCCATACAGTCTGCTTGAAGCGGTGAACCGCTCCAGCGACACCGCCCATATGGCGTGGCTGATCTTCCTGTTCATCATGACGTATCTGATGATCGCGGTCGCAGGCGTCACACATCGCGACCTGCTGCTTGAGACCCCGGTCTCGCTGCCAATCCTCCAGGTCGACATTCCGTTGACCCAGTTCTTTCAGTTCTCGCCTATCATTTTGGTGCTCTTCCACCTCGGCGTCGTCGGCCAGCTAGTGCTGCTTGCTCGCAAAACTCTCGAGTTTGACAACGCCATCCGGCTGCTGGAATCGGGGCCGCGTCGCAACCATCCGTTGCGCCTGGAACTGCACAACTTCTTCTTTGTGCAGGCAATTGCAGGCCCCCATCGCAGTCTCATAATGGGCGGGCTGCTGCACTCGATGACCTGGCTGACGCTCGTCATCCTGCCCGTTGTGCTGATCCTCTACATCCAGGTGATGTTCCTGCCCTATCACGACGTCATCATCACATGGACGCATCGCATCGCGCTCGTGGCGGATGTCGCCATGCTCACCCTCATAGGTGTGTTCCTGGCTCGCGCTGAAACGTCGTTTTTTACGGCACTTTGGCGTACCACGCTTGCTCATCCCCTCAGCTTCATCGTCACCGCGACAGTCATCGGAGCCGTCACGCTGTTTTCCTTCATGGTGGCGACGGTACCGGGCGAAGCGCTCGACCGTCTGGGTCAAACCGTTTTGGGCTCGCCGAAGAAACAGGGCGAACCTCAATACTACAGCGGCTTCATGATCCCGTTCGTCAGTGCTGACATGACGGCCGATGGCGCGTTGTTCGGGATCTTCCACCGGAACCTCGTCGTCACCGACACCGATCTTGTTGTCGACCGCGAAGTGTCCGCGGGCGAACCGACCGTCAACCTCCGCGGCCGCGAATTACGCTATGCACGCCTTGACCGTTCAGATCTCCACCAGGCCGACCTGACGGGCGCAGACCTGGAGCACGCCAGTCTGGCAGGAACCGACCTGCGCGATGCCTGGCTGAACTGCGCCGATCTTAACGAGCTTCTCTTGAGCGAAGACCGAAAGCGTGCCCAATGCACCTCCGCACGCAACGCCGACTTTTCCAGAGCAAGGCTAGGCCGGGCTCGCATGACCGGGATAGACGCCGACGGGGCGCGGTTTGAGGAGGCCGATCTCGATTCAGCCGAATTGCCCTACGCGATTTTGAATGGCGCAAACTTCGCAAGCGCCCGCTTGACCAAGGCAGACCTAACAGGCGGCGTCCAGGCACAGGGTGCAAGCTTCTTGATCGCGCAACTTCAAGGCGCCGACCTGACAAGCGCCAAACTACATGGTGCCGACTTCCGAAGCGCCCAGCTTCAAGGCGCGCTGCTCAACTCCGCACACCTTGAGGGCACGCAATTCCAGGACGCAAAACTGGAAGCGGCAAGCCTCAACAAGGCCAAACTCTTTGCAGCGAAACTGGCGCGCGCCGACATCGTTGCAACCGACATGCGGGGCGCTGATGTCTACCTCTCCACTCCCCCCGCTGCCGACCTGACCGATCTTGCGGATCTGGGCGGCCTTGACTTCGGCCCGCCAAAGCAATCCGACCTGGCGCGAATTGAAACCTCGCTGAAAGCAATATCGAATCCTGCAACCCGATCGCAGGTGCGCGACGCGCTCGCCCCCTTGATCGGAAAAGCCGGGGAGACCGACGGATCAGAATGGCTTGCATCCGACGACGCACGGGTGTGGCGGGCCTATGCTGCCAATTCCCCTCCGTCCGCCGATGGCGTGCCCGCACCTCAGCCGGTCACGACAGCCGGACCTTCCTCCGGGGCGGGCATCATAGCATTTAGCGAAACTGCTGATTATAAGCCCCGGTTGACAGAGCACTTGTCGTCGTTGATCTGCAGGCCCCGTTGGATCAACGGCTCGGTTGCGACCGGCGTGTCCCGCCGCGCCCGGCTTCCGAATTTCCGCGGTGATCTGCCATCGATCTATCGACGCCTTCTTGGCAGCGATTGCCCTGCATCGGCAAATATGTCCGGCCGCCTGATGCAGGACCTGTCCGCGACCGCGGACGTCTTGCGAACGAATTGATCCGATCGGCCGGGAAGCCGCGCGGGTCAACCAACCAGGCTCTTGCGCTGGCGCACCTTAGCGCCTATCTTGGAACGTAACAAGAACGTGACGCCGTATTGACCGTCGCCTTCCAGCGCAGTGGGCCGGATCGCCGTCTTCAGCGAAACGCAGTTTTCCGTCGCTGAGCACCGGATACATTTGCGGTGGACAAAGCCGAAGTGTCCAGACAACCCAGTTCGCCGACGCGCTAGTCTCGTTGCGAACGATTCTCGCCAGCCGGTCTAAGCAGCCCGGCAGCGGAAACCCAGCTTCCGGCATCCGTGTCGGCAAAACACACCTTCAGGAGGTCACATGGCCGGTTCCATCAACAAGGTCATCATCGTGGGAAATCTAGGCCGCGATCCGGAAATCCGCCGCACCCAGGACGGCCGGCCAATCGCAAACCTGCGCATCGCAACCAGCGAATCCTGGCGCGACAAGACCTCAGGCGAACGGCGCGAGAAGACCGAATGGCACTCCGTCGTCATCTTCAACGAGGGCCTGTGCAAGGTTGCCGAGCAGTATCTCCCCAAGGGCACCAAGGTCTATATTGAAGGCCACCTCCAGACCCGCAAATGGCAGGACCAGTCGGGTGCCGACCGTTACTCGACCGAGGTCGTTTTGCAGGGTTTCAATGGCAACCTGACGATGCTCGATGGCCGCGCCGGAGCTGGCGCTGGCGCTGGTGCCGGAATGCAGGAAGACAGCCAATCCGACTACGGTGGCGGTCAGGGCGGCGGATATGGAGATAGCGCTCCGCGTCGCAGCAGCAGCGGCGGGAGCAACGGCGGCTCGTCTTCCTCGGGCGGCGGCGGCGGTTTCGACAAGGGTCTCGACGACGAAATCCCGTTCTGATCAATCCGGCGCGAGTTCAATCGCGCAGCGACTTTACCCGCGCGCACTACGCCGAAAGTCCGCTAGGCCGCCGATTGCATTAACTGCTTTGCGAACATAAGCACGCCCGCCTGCAATGAGCGGGCGGGCTGGCACGTCCCTTGAACCCCTTCCGGCAGATCATCACTGCACCCGTGAAAACCCTGGAAGGGTATCGTCGTGTCATCACGCTCCAAGTTGCGGGAAACCGCAGCAAACATCGCTGTTTCCATGCTGGCCGTGTTCTGCACTTTGCTGGCTCTGGAATTCGTCGTTTTCCGGTATGTCCTGATCCCGGACGATCTCCTTCCCAATACAACGATTGACGGCGT
>CAYGRH010000129.1:0-8582 GCA_964352165.1 uncultured Hyphomicrobiaceae bacterium
ACACCGATGAAGCTTCCGCGGATGATGGAGCGGAAGCACCTGCGGTATTCAGCAAAAGTAACGTGCTGATCGCCGAGGGCCGTCACGGTTCCTTTGCCCGTCTTGGGCTGGCGCGCGTAAGCAATGATTTCAGGGATAGCGAACAGGCCGATCAGCACGGCAATGAAGTTCAACCCGCCCATAAGGTTAGCGTCGTTGAACGTGAACCGGTTCGTGCCGTACACGAGATCGAGGCCGACTGTTGCCAGCAACAGTCCGAACGCAGCAGACAACAGCCCCTTGATAAGGCTGTCGCCGGAAACACCTGCAATGATCGAAAGAGAAAACAAGATAAGAGTGAAAAATTCCGGCGGTCCGAAGCTCAGAGCGAAAGACGCAAGCCAGCCAGCAAATAAGATCAACGCCAGGTTGGAAATCAAGTCTGCGGTGCAAGAGGCATAAAGCGCCATGCCGAGTGCTTTGCCAGCCTGCCCCTTCTCCGCCATTGGATAGCCGTCGAGGATGGTGGCGCTCGAAGCAGGCGTCCCCGGTGTCTTGATGAGGATGGCGGGAATCGATCCGCCGAAAATCCCGCCCTTATAAACGCCGAGTAGAAGCAGGATGCCGGTGATTGGCTGCAACGCAAACGTGAAGGGCAGCGTCAAGGCCACCGCCATGGTGGCCGACATGCCTGGTATCGCACCTGCGACGACACCGATCACTATGCCGGCAAACAGCGCCAGGAAGCTCTCAACGTTTGCAACCAGTGGCCACGCCGCAGCAAGATTTTCGAGCAGGTTCATGGGAGTACGAAGAACCTTCCTTGCGGCACGGAAACGCCCGCAATGTGGTTGAAGAACCAGTAAAGAACGAGTGGGATCACGATCGCTGAGACCAGGATCAGGATCGGCTTTGGTGCCCGAACGATAAACGCAAAGGCCAGGAATGCGATGGCTGTGGCGAGCACCATCCCGAGGATCGGAATGGCAAAGACGAGTCCAACCATAAGCCCCGCGACTGCGACCAGCCGCAGCCAGGCAAAGTTACCACCATCGAACTCCGCGCTCGGTAGTTCGCCGGCGTTCTCCGGGTCCGTCACCCCAATTCCAAACATCCTCGTGGCGGCCAAAAGTGCACCCATGAAAACGATGATGCCCGCGACAATGATCGGCCAGAACGTTGGTGAGAGAACCAGCGCCCGAACGTTGCTCGGCGACGTGATGTAATGCGGAATTGCGAAGGTCAGTAGAAGGACGCCGAATGCAATGACTCCGAGTCCGAGCAGGACGTCTGTATCGTTAAACTTCATTGCTGCACAAACGCTTTTGTTGGATCGAAAGAGGACGAAGTAGAGTTCCAGGCGGGAGAAAGCGCCAAGCAGATCGGCCTCAAGCTTTGAGGAACTGGAAGAGGCGGCCAGCACACGGCCGGCCGCCACTCCTGATGCGATCGATTAGCCTTCGACCTTCATTCCGAGTTCATCGACCAGTTTCTTGAACACTTCGTACTGGTTCTGGATGAACTCGCGGCCTTCCTTAGGCTCCATGAGCTGGATGACCGAGCCGCGTGCGGACATCTTCTCAACGAATTCCTTGTCCTCGGTAACGGCCTTCAGCCACTCGCCCCACTTCGTGGCGACCTCTTCCGGCATGCCCTTGGGACCGGCAATGCCGGACCAGCCGACGAGCTGGTTCAGGTTTGGCTTGCCAAGTTCGTTAGCCGTCGGAGCATCAAAGCCGGGAACCTTTTCCTTGGTTGTGACCATCAGCGGGCGAAGCTGTTCGTTGGCAACAAAGCTCGCCAGAGCCGATGAGTTCGTGCAGATGAACGTTGCCGTTCCAGCGAGAACTGCCGTGGCAGCCGCGCCGCCGCCTTTCAGCGGAATGTGGATCAGATCTGCGACCGGGTTTTCAACGCCGAACTCTCTAAGAGCCATTGCACCGGCGATGTGAAGAAGCGAACCAACGCCCGACGAGCTGTAGCTGATCGTTTTAGGGTTTGCTTTGGCGCGGGCGGCCAGATCTTCCATCGACTTGATGTCGGAATCGGCTTTGACCGCACATGCGACTGGGTTGATTTCGAACACGCCGTAGTAGTCGAATTCATCGAGCTTGTAGGGCAATGTCGCTTTCATCGCCGGGTTTACGGTGTGCGAGCCCACGCGCGAGATCATGACAGTATAGCCATCCGGATCAGCATCGCGGACAGAAACCGTTCCGGTCGCACCACCGGCGCCTGCGCGGTTCACGGCGAGCAGCGGCTGCGAAATCATCTTGCCCAGCGAAGCGGTCAGCGTGCGCCCGGCGATGTCCGTTGCACCACCCGGACCATAAGCGATCACAACGGTGATCGGACGATCTGGGTATTCGGCATGTGCTGCCGTAGACATCAGGCCGGTTGCGCCGACAGCTAACGAAGCCAGGCCCATTACCGCCGTTCGTGTCAGTCTTTTCGTTTGTGCGCTCATGCATTCCTCCTGTTGAACTGAACTCGATAGTGACGTGTTTAACTGATCTTGCGAGATGGCGACAGATCCATCTCAAGCCTTATGACATCGCTACGATACAAGGCGTCAGCGACGTAAAGAATGTTACCCTTTTTGTCAGCAATAGATCTTCTTACCCTCGCGATAGGATTGGCAAGAGGGATGTCGAGATGTTTTGCTGTCTCCGCATCCGCAACATCGATGCTGATGCTTTGGCGGACCTTATGGATGTCGATATTGTTCATTCCGGCGAGGACCGGGATTACCGTCATTTTTCGAAATTGCTTCGGCGCCCTCATGTAAATCTCGGCGGCCAGATAAAACTCGATAACGCAGAACGGCTCGTCTTTGCTGTAGTGGACGCGTTTGACGTATTTGTATGTTCCAGAAGTCTTTCCCTCACCGTCACGCATGCGGGGCGTCCTGTCCGACGCCTCAACGAGCATCGCACGCACGTCAAGCTTATCGAGCATTCCGACGAGCGATGCCCAATCCGTAGGCAGTTTGAGCCAATAAAGATCGCGGGGGTCATTCTGAACGACAGTGCCGACACCCTGCCTGCGCAGAACCAAACCTTCTTCTTCGAGAACGCCAATGGCTTGACGCATTGTTTGGTTGGCAACTCCGAAACGCTCAGCGAGCGCGCTCATGGCAGGCAGTTTCGTTCCGACCGGCCATGTGCCGGTTTCGATCTCGTGGCGCAGCGATGATGCGATCTGCGTGTAAAGCGGAATGGCGCTACGCTTGAGGTTAGACACGACCACGGCCCTTGCTCGCTTGAACTCGAAAATTATAGTCATACATAAATATGGATGTCTAGCGCTATGGCGCGTTGACTCTCGCCTGGACCAAAGTCATACATAAAGCTAGATGTCTAGCTATTTGCGCGTTGGACTCTCGTGGCGGCCGGGTTGCCGCTTTTCCTGCACAAGGTCGCATGTCAAATGAGCGGCAACGTTGTAATCAAGCGGATCGATGCTTTTGTCTTCCGCTATCCCAATGAGCGCCCCGTCGCGACTTCGTTCGGCATCATGCGCGATCGGCCTGCCGTATTCGTTCGGCTTGAAGCCGCTGATGGCGCATTCGGCTGGGGTGAAATCTTTGCGAACTGGCCCGCAGCCGGCGCGGAGCATCGCGCCAATCTGCTGATGCACGACATCGCCGATCTTGTATTGGGCGTTGCGCTGAAAGCGCCGCGCGAACTCTTTGAGAAGCTCGAAAGCGAAACGCGTATTCGCGCCATCCAATGTGGAGAGATGGGACCATTCCGTCAGGTGATCGCCGGACTGGATATGGCGATGTGGGACCTGTTTGCGCGACGCGAAGGCGTACCGGTGGCAAACCTGCTTGTCCAAAAACCTGAGCCGACCATGCCGATCTATGCCAGTGGCATCAAGATCGACAACGCTGACGCGGAGATTGAGGCAGCCCGCGAAGCCGGGTTTGCCGCCTTCAAGGTCAAGGTCGGCTTTAATCGCGGGATCGACGCTGCCGCTGTTGCCGCCTTGTCGCAAACGCTGCGCGCCAACGAACGGCTTTTCACCGACGCCAATCAGGCATGGGACCTTAAGGCGGCGCTCGGCTTCGTTCGTGACCTCGACGGCTGCCCGGTCGGCTGGCTTGAAGAGCCGCTGCCCGTCGATGCCCCTGTTGAAGACTGGAAGGCGTTGGCTGCCGCAAGCCAGATCCCGCTTGCAGGCGGTGAGAACATCGCTGGCCGCAAGGATTTTACCGAGGCTATCAGCGCCGGACTCTTGAAGGTGATCCAGCCGGATTTGGCCAAGTGGGGCGGATTTACAGCGTGTTTCGACGTCGCCCGCCAAGCCATTGGGGCGGGACGCTTCTACTGTCCGCATTTCCTTGGTGGCGGCATCGGCCTGATCGCGTCAGCTCACCTTCTGTCGGCGTCGCACGGCTCCGGCCTGCTTGAGGTGGATGTCAATACAAATCCGCTGCGCGATGCTTTCCCAGTCGTGATGCGCGCCCTCAGAAACGGTCGTTGGACCATGAGCGATAAACCTGGATTGGGCGTTGATGATTTGCCTGGAGAAATTTCGCAGTTCCAAACCTTGACGATATCCCGCAAGAACTGAAGCAGCGCGGTTCGCTCTATTCGCAGGATCATCGTCGCGCCAACATATCCAATGCACTGACAATAGGCAGTAAGATGAAGCTAACTGACAAAGAAAAAGCCATGCTCAATGGCGAAATGGGTGAAGCGCGAAAGTGGGCCATCGAACACCAGCTCCAGGTTGGTGCGATGTTCGATGCCGAAGACATGGTCGAGGTCAGCCAGGCCCATATGATGGCCGATCCTGAATCCATCGGCGACGCAGGCGTCGCATTTTTTGAACGCTTCGCGGAGCTTCCCGAAGCCGAACGCCGCGTCGCAATTCCGATGATCACCGATCCGCGCGGTGTCGACCTCACCTACTACGATCCCCTCGGTCAGACCGAGGAGATGGCCAATATCGAGCGGCGCTTTGTGGCAGCCTGCCAGAAGCTAGGCATCATGCTGACCGACACCTGCATCAACTACCAAACGATCATGCCGCCCGTGCAGGGCGAGCACGTCGCCTATGGCGATACCGGCGTTGTCATCTACTGCAACAGCGTTTGCGGTGCGCGTTCCAACTTCGAAGGTGGGCCATCGGCACTCGCAGCAGGCCTCACCGGTCGCACGCCGCGCTACGGACTGCATCTCGACCGCCACCGGCAGGCAACACGCCGCTTCCGCGTTGAGAGCCAACCCAAAGGCCTCACCGACTGGGGCGTTCTGGGTGCCGTCATCGGACGCAAGGCCGGTTCCTATTGGGCGATCCCCGTCATCGAGGGCATCGAGCGCGTGCCGACCTCCGATGAGGTGAAGCACATGGGGGCCGCGATGGCGAGCTACGGCTCGACGCCTCTGTTCCACATTGTCGGTATTACGCCTGAGTGCGAAATGCTGGCAGCCGTCGGCGGCGACAAACTGGAAGTGGAAAAAATCACGCAAGGCGACATCGAAACGTTGCGCCAACCCTTCGGCGCAAAGGGTGAGAAGGTCGACGTCGTGGTCTTTGCTGCCCCGCAGCTCTCGCTCGTTGAAATGCAGCAGGTCGCCGACCTGTGCCGCGGCAGAAAGCGGCACGGCGAAACCGACCTGATCGTCTGCACGCCACCCAGCGTCTACGTCGATGCGCAGCGCATGGGCTTCAACGAAGCCATCGAAAACTTCGGCGGCAAGGTCCTGCAGGGCACGTGCTTTTATCAGCAGTACGCCCGCGAAATCGGCGAGGCCAACGGCTGGAAACGACTGCTGTCGAACTCAACAAAGATCGTGAACATCCTGGGCGGCTACGGTTACGCGCCGGCTCTCGCCTCGATGGAAGAATGCATCGCCTCCGCTGAAGCCGGCAAGATCGTTTGAGGAGCAGACCGATGGAAACAGAACTCAAATGCCACGTCGGCATCGGCGGTGAAGTCGAAGGCGAGGCGCTCGTCGCCGACGACAACTTTTCTGCGCGCTACGATCTCGACCGCATCAAGGGCGTCTTTTCGCGCCCCCAGCATGCGCTCGCAGGCAAGTCGTATAAGGACAAGATCCTCGTGTTCAACACGGCCAAGGGCGGCGTCGCCTCAGCCTGGATGCTTCACGAAATGGTCTCGCGCGGCATCGCACCCAAGGCGATCCTGTTCAACGCGGCAAACACGATCCTGGCCCAGGGCGCAGCCCTGGCGGGAATGGCGATGTGCGACCGGTTCGAAGCCGGCGACGTCACAAAGCTCATTAAGACGGGCGACACCGTAAAGGTCATTCCGTCCGAAGGCCGCGTGCTCGTGACGCCGGTCGAGACCTGACCGCGACGAAGACCGCCGACAGCCACAAGACCAGGCCCAGACTTGAAAAGGAAACGAAACGTGCGCGATGACAGCGAAACGTTGGATGTGGAAGCGTTGGATGTGAAGGTATGGCGCGGCAACACGAACGGCGGCGAGTACGTCTCCTATTCCGTGCCCACGCAGCGTAGCCAGACCGTGCTCGACGTCGTCACCTGGATTCAGCAGAACGCCGAACCCACGCTGACCTATCGCTTTGCGTGTCGCGTCGGCATGTGCGGTTCGTGCGCCATGATGGTCAACGGCGAACCCCGATGGAGCTGCCGCACCCACGTCAAGAAAGTGCTCGACGGCAACAAGCTCGAGATCGCGCCGCTGCGCAACCTCCCGGTCATCAAAGATCTGGCGACCGATATGGCGGAGTTCTTTGAAAAGTGGACTGGCGCGGAGGGCTACTTCGAACCGTCCAAAACCCGCGACGACGACATGGCCCCGATCTCGTCTGACGATCCCATGCGCATCACGGCCAACGAGGCCATCGAGTGCATCAACTGCGCGATCTGCTATTCGGCCTGCGATACCGTGACGGCCAACCCCGAATATCTCGGTCCGGCGGCCTTGAACCGCGCCTGGACATTGCAGAACGACGAACGCGACGCCGCCCACGACCGCCGGCTGGCAACCGTCTCGTCGGGTGCAGGCTGCTTTAACTGCCACTCGCATCAAAGCTGCATGACCTATTGTCCCAACGAACTAAACCCGACCGCATCCATCGCGGGCCTGAAGCGCATGGCCGCCGGTTCATTCTTCCGCGGGAGGAAATAGCCGATGATCGGATTACGCCTCTACATGGCGCAACGCATCAGCGCGATTCTAATGGCCCCGCTCGTCATCGGTCATATCCTGACGATGATCTACGCGGTGCAGAACGGATTGACGGCCTCCGAAATCCTCTCGCGCACGCAGGGCAGCATCTGGTGGGGCGGCTTTTACGGGCTGTTCGTGATCGCCGTGTCCATTCACGCCGCCATCGGCGTTCGCGTCATCGCTTATGAAATGTTCAAGCTTCCCGCCCGCTGGCTGGAACCTCTGACTTGGGCCATCGGCCTGTCGCTCCTCTTGCTTGGGGGCCGCGCCGTCGTGGCTGTGGTGCTCTGATGAAGCCGCAACACCGCAAAGACGGTCTTTGGATCGCGTTCCTCATTCATCGCACGTCAGGTCTCGCCCTCGCGCTTTTCCTGCCGCTGCACTTTTATGTCCTCGGTCTCGCTCTCAATGACGCAGCACAACTTGATGCGTTCCTCAGTTGGACGGACTATCCGCTGGTCAAGGTCGCCGAGGCCGTCCTTGTCCTATTGCTGGCGATGCATCTGTTCGGCGGGCTGCGCCTTCTCGCGCTCGAGTTTCTGCCCTGGTCGCCCAAGCAGAAACTCTATGCGGCGTCCGCAGCGGCGTTGTCGTTCTTCGTCTCGGTCAGTTTTTTCCTAAGCGCGGTGTAACAACATGCTCGAACGCCACGATACAGACGTCCTGATAATCGGTGCAGGCGGGGCAGGCATGTTTGCGGCCCTCCACGCCAAGAAGGCGCAGCCCGGCCTCAAGGTGACGATTGCCGTAAAGGGCCTGCTCGGCAAATGCGGCTGCACCCGCATGGTCCAGGGCGGCTACAACGTTGCCGTCGGCAAGGGCGACAGCGTGGAGCGCCATTTCATGGATACGATCATCGGCGGCAAATGGCTGCCGCACCAGGAGATGGCCTGGAAGCTGTGCGAGACAGCCGTCGTGCGCATCCGCGAACTCGAAAACGAAATCGGCTGCTTCTTCGACCGCAAGGCTGACGGCACGCTGCATCAGAAGGCGTTCGCTGGCCAGACCTACGACCGCACGGTTCATAAAGGTGACCTCACTGGTATCGAGATCATCAACCGCCTGATGGAGCAGGTGCTGGCTCGAAGCGTCGAGCGCATGGAGGAGCACCGCGCGCTCGCCTTCATCAGATCGAAGTCCGGCGATGAACTCTCAGGCGTGCTGTTCGTCGACATGCGCCGTGGCGTCTTCCGCTTCGTCCGCGCCAAGACGGTGTTGATGGCAACGGGTGGCGGCCCGACCATGTACAAGTACCACACGCCTTCCGGCGACAAATCGATGGACGGTCTGGCCATGTCACTTCGCCAGGGTCTGCCTCTGCGCGACATGGAGATGGTGCAGTTTCACCCGACCGGCCTTCTCGGCGGCGAGAACACGCGCATGACCGGCACCGTGCTGGAAGAAGGCCTGCGCGGCGCAGGCGGCCACCTGC
>CAYGRH010000130.1:0-4043 GCA_964352165.1 uncultured Hyphomicrobiaceae bacterium
TTCATAACCAGCGTCTGATGAGTTTCGGCAAGACCGATTTCCCAGGGGCTGCCCGCATGCTTGATCGACGTCAGCGGAGAAGCACCCGTGCCGCCTTCAAAGCCTGAAATGGTGACGTGGTCCGCGCGCGCCTTGGCGACGCCGGCTGCAACCGTGCCGACACCGACTTCGGATACCAGCTTGACCGAAATGTCCGCTGCCGGGTTCGTGTTTTTCAGGTCGAAGATAAGCTGCGCCAGATCTTCGATGGAATAGATGTCGTGGTGCGGCGGCGGGGAAATAAGACCGACCCCTGGTGTGGAGTGCCGCACACGCGCGATGACTTCATCCACCTTGTGGCCGGGAAGCTGACCGCCTTCGCCCGGTTTCGCACCCTGCGCCATCTTGATCTGGATCATGTCGGAGTTGGCGAGGTATTCGGTCGTCACGCCGAAGCGGCCGGAGGCCACCTGCTTGATCGCTGAGCGCATCGAATCGCCGTTCGGCAGTGGCACGAAACGGTCTGTCTCCTCGCCGCCTTCACCCGTGTTCGACTTCCCGCCGATTCGGTTCATGGCAATAGCAAGCGTCGTATGCGCTTCGCGGCTGATCGAACCGTAGCTCATGGCCCCGGTCGCGAAGCGCTTGACGATTTCATTGGCGGGTTCGACGTCCTCAAGCGGGATCGGCTTGCGGCCGGTCTCTTCTGCAAGCTTGATCTTGAACAGCCCGCGCATGGTCATGAGCTCTTCGGACTGCTCATTGATCTGCTTGGCGAAGGACTTGTATTTGTCCGGCATGTTGCCGCGCACGGCATGCTGAAGATCGGCAACCACTGTCGGCCGCCATACATGGCTTTCACCGCGAATTCGGAAGGCGTACTCGCCACCGACATCAAGCGCATTTGCAAGCACAGGCGAGTTTCCGAACGCCGCCGTGTGCCGCTCGACCGTTTCGCGCGCCACCTCCGCAAGCCCGATACCCTCGATCTGCGTGTGCGTGCCGGTGAAATAGCGGTTGACGAACGAGGTGCGCAGTCCGACCGCATCGAAGATCTGCGCGCCGCAGTACGACTGATAGGTCGAGATGCCCATCTTCGCCATGACCTTGAGGATCGCCTTGCCGAGCGCCTTGATGTAGCGCTTGCGCACGATCTCCGCCGTCAGACCTTCATCGAGGTCCGGCAGCATGGCTTCAAGCGTTTCGAAGGCGAGATACGGGTTGATCGCTTCTGCGCCGTATCCGGCCAGAGTGCAGAACTGGTTGACCTCATGCGCTTCACCCGTTTCCACGACAAGACCGACGCGGGTGCGCAGGCCCTGCTTGATCAGGTGGTGGTGTACCGCACTCGTTGCCAATAGCGAGGGCACGGGAATGCGATCGGAACCCGCAGCGCGGTCCGACAGGATCACGATATTGTATTCACCCGAACGCACAGCCTCCTCGGCCTCCGCGCACGCGCAATCCACCGCAGGACCCATGCCCTTTGCGCCCTGGTCGGCAGGGTAGGTGATGTCGACGGTGATCGACGAGAAGTTGTTGTCCTTCACCTCCCCGATCTCCCGGATGCGTTCCAGGTCTTCGTTCGACAGGATGGGCTGGTCGACCTCCAGACGCTTCAGTCGCGCGGTGCCTTCTGGATCGAGAATATTCGGCCTAGGACCGATGAATGAAACGAGGCTCATCACGAGTTCTTCGCGGATCGAATCGATCGGCGGGTTCGTCACCTGCGCGAAGTTCTGCTTGAAGTAGGTGTGCAGCAGCTTCGACTTCGACGACAGCGCGGAAATCGGCGTGTCCGTTCCCATGGAGCCGATGGCTTCCTGGCCCGTCGCCGCCATCGGCGTCATCAGGAATTTCAAGCTTTCCTGCGAGTAGCCGAAGGCTTGCTGCATATCCAGCAGCGCGGCATTGGAACCGCGCGCGCGCGATGACTTGTCAGCAAGCGGCAGATCGTGAACGCGGATCTGAGAACCTTGCAGCCACTTCTCGTAAGGGTGTGCGCTGGCGATTTCCGCCTTCAGCTCTTCGTCCGAAACGATGCGGCCCTTTTCCAGATCGATGAGCAGCATCTTGCCCGGCTGCAGTCGCCACTTCTGCACGATGTCTTTTTCAGCAACCGGCAGCACGCCTGCTTCAGATGACATGATGACGATGTCGTCTTTCGTTACGAGATAGCGGGCGGGGCGCAAACCATTGCGGTCAAGCGTTGCACCGATCTGACGCCCATCGGTGAACGCCATGGCAGCAGGGCCGTCCCACGGCTCCATCAGGGCTGCGTGATATTCGTAGAACGCACGCCGCTTCTGATCCATCAGCGGATTGCCGGCCCAAGCTTCGGGGATCAGCGTCATCGCCGCATGAGCGAGGCTGTAGCCACCGAGGAACAGGAATTCGAGCGCATTGTCGAAGCACGCGGTATCCGACTGGCCCTCATAGGAAATGGGCCACAACTTGGAGATGTCATCGCCAAACAATGGAGAGGCAACCGACGCCTGGCGCGCGGCCATCCAGTTGACATTACCGCGCAGCGTGTTGATCTCGCCGTTGTGCGCCACCATCCGGTAGGGATGCGAAAGCTTCCACGACGGGAACGTGTTGGTGGAGAAGCGCTGGTGCACGAGGGCGAGCGCGCTCGTAAAGCGCGGGTCGATCAGGTCGTTGTAGTAGGCCTTGACCTGATAGGACAGGAACATGCCCTTGTAGACGAGCGTGCGCGTCGACAGCGACACCGTGTAGTGACCGATATCGCGGCCCTTGTAGGCTTCCTGCAGCGCGTTCGAAACACGCTTGCGGGCGAGAAAGAGTTTGCGCTCGAAGGCATCCTGATCGCCGGCAAACGAACCGCGCCCGACAAATACCTGCCGGTGCACGGGCTCGGTGGCAATGACCAGATCAGACAGCGACGTGTTGTTGACCGGAACGCGGCGCCAGCCAATCAACGATAGCCCTTCTTCCTTCAAGATGCGTGACCAGACCTTTTTGCAGTGCGACCGCAGCCGCTCATCGGTCGGCATGAAGACATGACCGGCTGCGTAGTTGCCGGGTTGTGGCAGCGAAAAGCCCTGCAACTGGCATTCCTGAGCTAGGAACGTATGCGGGATCTGCACGAGGATGCCCGCGCCGTCGCCGGCCAGCGGATCAGCGCCCACGGCACCGCGGTGTTCGAGGTTGGCCAGGATCGACAGCGCGTCTTCAACGATTTTGTGCGACTTGCGACCGCGCATATCCGCGATGAAGCCGACCCCGCAGGCATCGAACTCGGCGTTCGGGTCGAACAGTCCTGATCTTTCCGGACGCTCAAACGGAAGGTCGGCAGGACGCTTCGCGATGGGCTTCATTTCCTCGTTCATGTCCTGGCCTTATGCTTTTGCGCCGAATGTTTGAACTCGCGGCGCGAGTTGACATCGGCAATTGATTCACGAAATTAGCGCGCCGCCACCCTGCAAACATACGGGTCAAGGCGTCGGCGCGGTTCGGGCTGCGGCTTGGTCGGCGTCAGCCCACCTTGCGCAGCTCGTCGTCCCGTTTTCGTCCGGTAGAGCAGTGACCTGCCCGAGACGGGCGCAATCGGTCCGCGGGAATTGCGACGCCTGCGGTCCCATGCGCACGCAACCGCCGTCCGCGGGTCGCTTTCCGCAGCCCTCCATTCGGTTGAGGCATCAAGACCGGCGTCATTCCCAAAGTCGTCGCTCCCGTTGTTTTTTAGCGCGGCAATTTTTTGCCGCGGCGCTGAGCGCGCAAAAATCAGCTCCACTGCCCTTCATGGCCGCGACGCTGGCATGCGTCAAGCTGGCGCATAAAGGACAGGAGTGCTGACCTTTCGCCGCAAATGTCGCAGATTTCAAAGCGTGGCACAAGTCCGAAAGCTTACAGTCATTCTCTTCTGCGCCATCTGCAGCCGGCCTCGCGCGGGATCAGTGCAGCGCACCATGCATTCCGGCATCACCGGGCAATCAGGCTCGCGGCAATAAAAAAAGCGGCCCCGCTTCATGCGGGACCGCCAATCTTCTCTCATCGAATTGACGCCAACTGCCCTGCCCAATCAGCAGGACATGCCATTC
>CAYGRH010000130.1:4143-8469 GCA_964352165.1 uncultured Hyphomicrobiaceae bacterium
GTTGGCCATTCAGTTGGCCATTCAGTTGGCCAGTCAGTTCACCAGTAAACTCAGCGCACTTACTCCGCAGCGCTTTCGATCTGTTTCGTGTCAGTGGTCTGACCGATGGAAACCACGCGCGGCTTCAACCGCTCGGGAATGTTGCGGTGCAGATCAATGTGCAGCAAACCGTCGCTGAGGTCGGCACCCGCCACCTCGACGAAGTCGGCGAGCTGGAAGCGGCGTTCAAACGATCGAGCCGCGATGCCGCGATACAGGTAGACGCGCTCGTCCTGGTCGCCGGCTTTGTTGCCGGAGACGCTGAGGCCCTGCTCTTTCACTTCGATGTTGAGTTCGTCCTTGGAAAAGCCCGCAACTGCCATCGTGATCCGGTATCGGTCTTCCGATAGCCGTTCGATGTTGTAGGGCGGGAAACCGGAATCTTCCTGACCGGCGGCCTTGTCGAGAAGGTGGACGAGGCGGTCAAAGCCGATCGTGGAACGGTAAAGTGGTGCAAAATCTTGTGGTCTCATGGACATATCCTCTTTGAGCGACATGTGGGTAGCCGGTCTGCTTGACCACCGCTGAGCGGCGCATCGATGCGTGCAGGACGAGGCTGCTAAAGCGCACCCGGTAAGTGGCGTGCACTGCCCAAGATTTAGGGCGTGATGATTGGCCTTCAAGTCTGCCTCCCGAACTCCGGGAACAAATTTTTTGTGCGGCAGCGGGCGCGGTTGAGGACGGAGCCCAGATCCAACCCAGATCCAACCGAGATCCAACCAGGACCCAACCCAGTTCAAAGCTGTCACCTTTGTCTCGCGGGCATCGTCCGCGCTTGCACGGAAGGCAACGGAACTGACGGACGTTTCTGCTCGCGCCAGTGCGATGAAACAGTCTGTTACCACTAAGTCATTGCGTCTAATTGCGTTTTGTAGTCCCATCGCGTGCAGAAGTTGCGTTTCTGGCTCAGCCGTGTGAGCCATGCGCAATGAGCAGGCAGACATGCAGTAAGGCTGCGGTGCGTGCTGAAGGACGGCTTTTCAAATTGGCTGCAAACATGGGGACGGCTGACATGTCCGAAAGAGCGAACAATCCATCGCACCGCTACGGCTTTGGAGCCAGCATTGGGTTGGTGTGCGCTGCATTGCTTTGCTTTCAGGCGGCAGCAGCCGTATCCGCTCAGGCTGCCGACCTTTACGGCACCCGCACGTACGACCGCCAGGCCTACCCTGCCGAAGATCCCCGCCATGCCGACATCTACGAGATCCCAAGGCGCGATCGCTACCAGGAGGCCGATGTCCGCCGTGACGACCGCCGTGACGGCATCAGAACAGATGTCTACCGCGAAGACCGCAGTTATGATTCCCGATACGATCGCGACGAGAGTTACGAACATACAACCCGCCCGGCTGTGTCCGGCCGGTATGTGGCACGCGATCATGACCCGCGGTTTTTTCGAGATGATCGCCAACCGGACCGGTACGCTGATCGCGTTCCCGAAGACCTGCCTTTATCGCTGAAGGACAGCCCGCCACTCAAAGAGACGTTCGCCGAGCCCAGCCAGTATGAAACAGACCGCTATGAGAGTTATGGGCGAGAGAGACATCCCCGCCATGAAGTGCGCGAATTCAAGGCCGAGCGCTATCACAAGCCGCATGTGCACCATCGTGATGCCTATGATCGCTACGAGCGCGCCTGCATGGGGCGCCGGGATATCAAGCGCGCGCTACGTAGCGAAGGTTGGCGCGGCTTTGTCGACTTCGATCTCGGCCGCGACCGCGCGCGTGTGAACGCACGGCGAAATTTTGACGGTCGCCGTTACATCCTCACTCTTGATAGCTGCACTGGCGATATCATTGCAGCGCTTCCGATAGAACGGCGCTACAATCGCTGGTAACTCTTCGTTGCGCCGCCGTATCAGGTTGAATTTGTCCGGTTCGGCGTTTGCAAGCTGTCAGACCTTCGCCATTGTCCCATGGCCGCCAAAGCCCGGCGGCCAGCTTTTGCGGGATTTTGTGCCACGGAAACCGCAAAATGAAACTGGTTACGCAAGCCAAAAATCCAGTCCCCAGCGGGCCGACCGTTGGCGCCATGGATGGGTACGATGGAAAAAAGCTGCGCTTTGCACGTTGGGAAGCCACTCGCGGGCCACGGCGCGGCACGATCTGCCTGATACAGGGGCGCGGCGAATTCATCGAAAAGTATTTCGAAACAATCGCCGACCTGCGCCGTCGTGGCTTTGCCGTTGCCACCCTGGACTTGCGCGGCCAGGGCGGCTCCCACCGCGAACTGACGAACCCACGCAAAGGTCACATCAACGACTTTGCAGAATACGACAAAGATCTGCTGCGCTTTATGAAGGACGTCGTGCTGCCCGACTGCCCTCCGCCGTTCTACGGTTTGGGACATTCGATGGGTGGCAACATCCTGTTGCGGAATGCGGCTATGCCGGGATCGTGGTTTTCCCGCATGATCGTTACCGCACCCATGATCGCCTTTGCTGATGAGCGCATAGGGTATCCGCAAGCCCTCGTGCATTCCTATGCCGAATTGGGTGCAATGGTCGGTGCCTCCACCGCCTACGTCCATGGCGGCACCGATCGGCCTGAGCAGGCTGAGGAATTCGAAAGCAACGCACTGACATCGGACCGTGAGCGATGGTCACGCAACAAAGCGGTGATCGAAGTCGCGCCGCAACTCGGTCTGGGTTCGCCCACGCTTGGCTGGCTGCGTGCGGCCTACCGCTCCAATAAGCGGATTTCCAATCCCGCCTTCGCGCGCTCCCTTGGCGTTCCGGTATTGTTGTTCGCCTCGGGCGACGACACGATTGTTTCGACGCGCGCCATTGAGGAATTCGGTGTGCGTCTGAAGGTCGGAAATTCGATTCTTGTGCCCGGCGCCCGTCATGAAATTCTTCAGGAAAACGACATCATGCGCCAGCGTTTCTGGGCCTCATTCGACGCCTACCTCGGCGTCAACGCGATGGCGGCCTGAATCTATCGGCCCTCGCAAGCATCAACGCAAAGCCAGTCTAACCGCCACCCGACTGCAAAACCCTGAGCGCTGCCTCATGCAGACGTTCATCGCCGCAGGCAACGATGCGGCCGCCGTTAAAGGCAGGCTTGCCGTCCCATGTGGTGACGACCCCGCCAGCCTTCTCGATAATCGGGATAAGCGCAGCGATGTCATAAGAGTTCAGCCCCGCCTCAACAATGATGTCGATGAAGCCCGAAGCGAGCATGGCGTAGGAATAACAATCCCCGCCATAACGGCTCATGCGCACCTGGTCCTTGATGCGGAAAAACCCATCAGCTTCTTCGCCGCTCGCAAACAGGTCCGGGTGCGTCGTCGCCAAGACGGCGCTTCCCAGCGACGGGCATGCCCGCGTGCTCAGTTCCCGGATTTCACCCGAATTCCCGCGCCAGTACGAGCGCTCCGCCCCGGCCCAAAACCTCTCGCCCGTAAACGGCTGATCCATGAGACCCAATTCCGGCTGCCCGCTCCCGATCAACCCGACCAGCGTGCCCCACAACGGTGAGCCGGTAATAAAGGCGCGCGTCCCATCAATCGGATCGATCACCCAGACGTCTGCGGCATCCGCACGCTCTGCCCCGAACTCCTCGCCGACGATTCCATGATGCGGACATGAGCGCGCGAGCTCTTCACGAATGACACGTTCAGCGGCTTGGTCCGCAGCCGTCACCGGGTCATAGCCGCCAGATCCAGCCTTGTTCTCGACATCGATGGGTTGGCGGAAGAACGGCAGCACTGCTTCCCGGGATAAATCGCAAAGGCGATGGCCAATCTCCAGCATCGCTGGCCTGAATTGATGGCTTGGGTTCAATGCGAAGGCCCTCGTTGTTCTCTCGCTGGAATTTGGCGGCGATGATGCACACCATGCAGCCAGCGGCTCGGTTATTCGGATAGCGGTTCTCCAACGCAGAGGTGATCTGCGCCACCCCACTGCATGTCAACCCTGCTGCCTGCATCTGCGATTTGACCATCCCCAGCTTAGACGGGCGGCCCAATAGAGGCGTGCCGCGTGACTTTGAATGACAACCGACGCCACGTTGCACTAATGCACAATGTTGCTCATCCGCAACGAAAGGTTGCAGAGTATGATCTTGGCGTACGGTTGGATTGCGAGAATCATTTTGATCGCACATCGTCATGTCAACGGTTGGCTGGGCGCTTCCATGCAGCCGTTGCCCACTTTGGGCGTTTCCTCCCTAGACTTAGGGCCGTTCTCTTTTGAGCGGCCCCTTTTCTTCGAGATGCACGTACCGCGCCCGCAACTATTCCCAAAGCCCGGCCATACTGAAGTCTTGCGCCCAAGGCCCCCCAAGC
>CAYGRH010000131.1:0-8413 GCA_964352165.1 uncultured Hyphomicrobiaceae bacterium
ATCGACGGCTGCGACAAACGTTTCAGCCAAAATCCGGCCGATCTCCAGCCGGCCGGTATCGATCGGTTCCCAGTCTTCGACTTCGAGAATGGGCTTGTCCTCGCTTGGCTTGGCTGCATCGGCTTGAGGCGTACCGAAGCGGCAGGCGAAGGCTTCTTCAATCTCACTGGTAACAGGATCGAGGGTCAGGACACAGGCCTGCGTGATGCGCGCGCTGATCGCCCCGCTCAGTCTGTAGGACTGCCCGCGTTCGGCCTTGAGAGTGTATTTGAAAACGAACTCCTGAACGCTTTCGACTTCGGCGAGGCTGGCCAACACCGTCCGTTCGCTTTCGTCGGCAGCGTGGCTGATCTTGAGGCCGCGGTCGGGGACATCGCGGGTCACGACGTCCCAGGCAGAGATTTGTTCGGGAATATCCATCGGTCTTGCTTCTCGTGAATTGTTTGTGGGTCTGCGCGCCTTCGGCTGCGTCGTACCGGCTCGATCCCTCTTGCGGATCAACAAATGGATAAGAGGCGGCAGATCATGTGGGTGCGAAGGCCATCTGCGCGTCGATCACGTCTTGCGGGCTCCATCCCTCGGCAACGGTCGCCGCCGTCTTCACATATCCCGCCAGCATGGCGCCGCGGCCCTGTGCTGCATCGTCATCCTCGTAGACATATCTGGCCAGCGCCTCGGCCAGTGCGTCCATGTCGTTCTTCTCCAGGATTTCGCGGTAGATGTGGGCGCGTTCGTAAAATCCGGCTGCAGCCTTTTTCACCCGCTTGGGGACGGACATGTCGCCCACACCGATTTCGCGCATGCAGTCATCCATGTCGGTGACGAAGCGTTCGAGCGTCAGCCGGGACATGGTTTCAGCCTCTTCGCCGGCGGCCCTGAGACGCTCCAGGACCAGCATGAGATGAATCACGATCATTTCGTAGCGTCCGCCCATCGTGTCGGGTACGCCCAGATCCTTGTAAAGACTGGGGGTGCGGGCCTGCGCCACGACCGCGCCATAAAGCTCGTCTGCTTTACGGCGTCTGTCAGAGCGGTTTGATAGCCAGTTGAGCATTTCCATCGGCCTTATCTGCGGGGGGATGTCACTGGCGGTGTTGTGCGTAGAGCCGCCGACCGGCTTATATCGTTGGATGGACGGAGTTTTCCAGTCCGGTCATGACTGGGGCGATTGTGTTCGAGGGGCCGGGGAGGTAATCGAGTCGCAGTATAAGTCTGCTCGATTCGATTTTTCTGCCCTTACGGCCGATCAGTGAGACCAGAATGCGCCGCAAAGCGGCAAGCATCAAGGGTGCAAGGTTGTCAAAACAAGCTCACGCCAGACATCGTCTTGCAACGCGTCTTCCAACATTGGCGGCGGCGCTTTTCGTCGCGGCTTCCGGCTCGTTCGGCCTGTCTGCCTGCAGCGAACAGGTGCTGAAGCACGGCCAGCATTTCAACAATAGCGATATCCAGCAGGTTCAGGTCGGCATGAGCAAGGACCAGGTGCGCCTGTCGCTTGGCACGCCCTCCACGACCACCACAGCAACTGCCGATGGCAGCGAGACGTATTTTTACATTTCAAGCATCGCCAAACAGGCGGCCTTCTTCAAGCCGAACGAAGTCGAGCGTCAGGTTGTGGCAATCTATTTCAATCAGTTCGGCTCGGTCGATCGTGTTGCAAACTACGGCCTGAAAGACGGCAAGGTGTTCGACTTCATCTCGCGCACGACGCCGGCTCCCGGTGGCAATGACGATGGACTGCTGAAGCAGCTCTTCCGCAACCTCGGCAAAACACAAAACATCTTCGGCAGCGATTCCTGATCTCAGCGCGCGGGGTTCACGTTGTTTGATCCGAACCGGTCAACTGGGGGCGGCTGCAGCGGCATGGCGTGCGTTCCATTCGACGCCTGAGGCCAGCGCGCTTCGTTGCTGCGGACGATCTCACGGGTGTGCAGTGCTTTCGCAGCGTCCGGGACATGGGGCGTGTGAGACAGCATAACGGTTTCCTTTCAATCGGTTGGGACGGCCGACCTTGAGGAGGACGGCGGTTTACTTGCCGATTGTTTCGGAAAACAGACTGGTTGGCAGTTTCGAGCGGAACACCCAGCGGGAGCCTTGCCGGTGCTGCAGGGGCAGACTTGCTGCGCAACGGGGCTAATATTCCGGTTCTGACTTTGCTTGCCCATGCGGCGAGCTTGCGAGCAAATGTCAGGGGCGCTGCATGAGCGCCCCCGACCGGTTTGAGGTCGCCCCCCTCAAACTTCCCGTTTTTGAGTTGTGATTTGGTGCTTGCACAGCCCGGGCAATTGCCGGACAGCGGCGCGTTGTGACTGGCAACAAAAAAGGCCCCGCGATCGCGGGGCCTTTTCCGTTTTGGTTTGCTACTGGCGTTTAGTGCGCGAGCACGGCCAGCAGAAGCAGAGCGACGATGTTGGTGATCTTGATCGCCGGGTTCACAGCGGGGCCCGCTGTGTCCTTGTAGGGGTCGCCAACGGTATCGCCGGTGACGGAGGCCTTGTGAGCGTCGCTACCCTTCTCGTGCTTCACCCCGTCCTTGTCGACGAAGCCGTCTTCAAAGGACTTCTTGGCGTTGTCCCAGGCACCGCCGCCCGACGTCATCGAGATAGCGACGAACAGACCGGTAACGATCACACCGAGCAGCATGGCACCAACGGCCGAAAACGCTGCCGACTTACCTTCAACGCCGCCACCGGCAACGAAGTAGATGAAGAAGAACAGTACGATCGGCGACAGCACGGGCAGCAGCGAAGGAATAACCATTTCCTTGATCGCCGCCCGCGTCAGCAGGTCAACGGCCGCTGCATAGTCGGGGCGGTCCTTGCCTTCCATGATGCCGGGCTTTTCCTTGAACTGGCGGCGGACTTCTTCAACGATCGCTGAGCCTGCGCGGCCAACGGCGGTCATCGCCATGCCGGAGAACAGGTACGGGATCAAACCGCCGAGCAGCAAGCCAACGACGACGTAAGGGTTGGACAGCGAGAAGTCCGGTGTCACGCCCTTGAAGTACTGATAGCTCGTCGATCCGGCCTCGTTTGCCTGAGCCACGAAGTACTGGAGGTCGTAGTTGTAGGCAGCAAACAGCACGAGAGCGCCGAGGCCTGCCGAACCGATGGCATAACCCTTGGTGACGGCCTTTGTGGTGTTGCCGACTGCGTCAAGTGCGTCGGTCGAACGACGGACTTCCTTCGGCATTCCTGCCATCTCAGCGATGCCACCGGCGTTGTCGGTCACAGGGCCGAAGGCGTCCAGCGCGACGATCATACCGGCAAGGCCGAGCATCGTCGTGGTTGCGATCGCGGTTCCGAACAGGCCAGCCAGATTGAAGGTGGCCAGGATGCCGAACACGATGACCAGTGTCGGCAGCGCGGTTGATTCAAGCGAGACGGCAAGGCCCTGGATGACGTTCGTGCCGTGACCCGTGACTGACGCCTGGCTGATCGAGCGGACGGGATGGAACCCGATGCCTGTGTAGTACTCGGTGATCCAGACGATCAGACCGGTAACCGCGAGGCCGACGAGGCCGCACAGGAACAGATTCATACCGGTAATTTCGACGCCTGTAGAGGTTGTCGCAATGACGCCGAAGCCGTTCTCGTACTGGCCGAACACAAGATAATTGGCTGCCGCAAGTCCGCCAACGGACAGGACGCCCGTTACAATCAAGCCGCGGTAGAGCGCGCCCATGATCGAGTTGTTGGAGCCCAGCTTGACGAAGTATGTACCGATGATCGAGGTGATCAGGCAGACAGCGCCGATGGCCAGCGGATAGACCATCAAGGATTGCAGTTCGGGTTTGCCAACGAAGAAGATTGCGGCAAGCACCATCGTTGCAACCACGGTGACGGCATACGTTTCAAACAAGTCTGCGGCCATACCGGCGCAGTCACCGACGTTGTCGCCGACGTTATCTGCGATGGTTGCAGGGTTGCGGGGATCGTCTTCGGGAATGCCGGCTTCGACCTTGCCGACGAGGTCGCCGCCGACATCTGCACCTTTGGTGAAGATACCGCCGCCGAGACGGGCGAAGATCGAGATCAGGGAGGCTCCAAAGCCGAGCGCAACCAGAGCATCGATGACGGTACGGTCAGAGGAACCGTAGCCCATACCGATAACAAGCAGCATGTAGTAACCGGCAACGCCCAACAGTGCGAGGCCTGCGACCAGCATACCCGTCACCGCACCTGCCTTGAATGCGATATCCAAACCGGCTGCCAGCGACTGAGATGCCGCCTGAGCGGTTCGCACGTTGGCGCGCACGGAGACGTTCATGCCGATGTATCCAGCGACACCCGACAGTATGGCGCCGATCAGGAAGCCACCGGCTACCAGCGGGCCCAATAGCACCCAGGCCAGAACCAGAATGAAAGCGCCGACGATAGCGACGGTCGTGTACTGGCGGTTGAGGTAGGCCTGTGCACCCTCGCGGATGGCTTCGGCGATCTCCTGCATGCGGGCGGTGCCCGCATCAGCCCGCATCACGGACTGGATTGTGAACATTGCGTAGACGAGCGAGAGAACACCGCATGCGATGATCCCCCAGAGAATTTCTGTCATGGACTGGTCCCCTCCGGGCGGGCATTGATTGTCTAACCGCCGGGCGAAGAAACTCGCACGGCCGATAGGCTCCTGTTGCCGTCAACAGGAGCTAAAGCGCGCGGACCATGCCAAAAGTGCTCGTGCGTTGCAACATGGGCACATGATAATACATAGAGTAATTGGTCGGGGGTGGCTTCAGAGCGACGGCTAAGTGACGCTAATTTGAGACAGCTCTCCGATCGTCCTGATCGGTTGGAGATGAAACGTTTGGTTTTCCGCTTTCGCGGTACTGCGCCCGGTTGGGCGGCTCAAGGGAGGAAGTTCGTGCGATCGATCGTTGATCAATTGGCAGGGAGCAGCAATGACGCTGCGGTTCAGACGCTGGCGAAAGTCTTCAATATCCAACCGGATCAGGCGCAGGCAGCCCTGAAGACGATCCTTCCGGAAATGAGCCGGGAGTTGGAAAGACTGACGCTTTCGCGGGGCGGAATTGCCGGTCTTGTCGAAATGTTCGGGCGTGCAAACCATGAAAAAGTGCTCGATGAGCCCCAACTTGCGGCTGATCCGGGCGTTCGCGAGGAAGGCAACGAGCTTTTGGGTGCCATCTTCGGCACAAAACATAAGAGCCGGGTGGTAGCGCAGCGTGCTTCCCGCGAGACCTCCCTGCCAGCAAACGCCTTGAAGCAAATGCTGCCGGTGATTGCGGCCATGTTCATGGGCGGCCTCGAGAAACAAACGCGCGGTAAACTTGCGGAAGTGGCGGGAAACCGACGTGAAACGCGCTCGCTGAAGGCTTTCGGCCCGGACAAGTTTACCGGTCAGGAACCACTGCCGGTGCCCGGCCAGAACATCCCAGGAGTTGGGCGCAACTCTGGTGGCGGACAAAACCCTTACCGCGATTTATCCGATGTGATTCGCAAGAACGGTGGACGTGTCGGCGGCAATGGGAGCCTTGCCAACGTCATTCGTAACATTCTGGGTTCGGTCATGGGTTTTAACAGCAACGGTATTATCAGCTGGATTATCCGCATGGTTGTTTTGCGATACGGCTCGTCGATCCTGCAATTCATTGTCCGCCGGCTCTTGCTGGGCAGATGAGGTTTGGGCAAAGCCCGTGCGCGTATGGCCAGAATGGCGAACGCCGAGTTGCAAGTCGTACAAAACGCGAAAGCCGGAGCGTGGGCATCGCTCCGGCTTTCGTTATTTTTTGAGATGAGAGATAGAAATTCGAATTCTTATATTTCCGTCCGAGAAGCACCAGGATTCGTCATCGGCGGCACGGACGTGCCTCGACCTGACAATTCCAGACGCCCGTTGACGTTGTGCATCCCACCGACTTGCTGGCGGCTCGCTTGAATACGGCCCAGTCTGAACCGTATTCAACGTCAGTAAAGTTCTGCCACGAAACGATGGCTGCGTTAATCGCGGCTTTCTTCGTTTTTAGACCATCACCATTACCGTAGTGCCAGTGATCGGTGAAACAGGTCTTTCCACGTTCTTTGCGCCAGTCATGCATTCCCGCCATTCCCGAATTATCAGCCAGTGCTGGAATTGCGAACAAAGATAGTACGCCAGCGTATGCCAATACCCGATAAAGTGGCTTGGAAGTCATCATGTCCTCGTCAAGTGAGTTTGGAAAACCTGTGGATGACTATGTCCGATTCCCAGTTAGCAAAGTGGAATCTTCTGAGGCCGCGTAACGGTTCCTTTTGCCAAGCGGCAATTGCGTCACAGGCGGTTCGTTAACGACTCGATTTCAGGTTTCTCCAGTTAAACCTCGTTATTCTCACTACCTTTATAACAGAGGCTCGTTGTAGATGCGTTTTCCATCCGCAATGAGCGCTTTGATGGCGGCCCGCCCTGCCTTATCGACGGCGGCGACGACCTGGATTTTCTTCTCGCCAATCATCTTCTCGATCTTTCGGCCCGTGCCTTCGGGCACGAAATAGGCCTCGATACCATAGCGGACTTGCGCGGACGTTTTCGAGGTCCGTTCGATCATGCCGCGCAGGACGATGTCACCGTCGTCTCGTTGGTTCGGATAAGCGTCATCGACAGCGACCGGCTGCCATTGACCGGCAGCGTTTTTCTGCAACGTGATGAATGCTTGCGCGCCTTTGATCGGTGCTGTCGCCTCCAACGCTTTCAGGTCGATACGGGAAAGGTTGCCGTAGCTGAGAATGACATAGTCGCCACGAAACAGGCTGCGCGGATCGACGGGCGTAACATCGAGGACGATTTCGCGTCCGTCGCTGAGAAGCGTGGCGCGATCCCAGATCATATAGCCAAGGATTGCCGTCTGGATTGCAGCCACCGCGATAATCAGCGCCCATCCGAGCTTCGCTGCGGGCGATTTCGGCGTCGGCGTTGTTGCCTGTGTTGAAGTGCTCATGAACCTGCTCCCGTTTGTTCGATGCGCAATGCGTTGAGCCTGTAGGCCGCCCAGGCCAGTGCGATGACAACGATGCCAACCGTCAGGAAGAAGAACGACGAACCCATCAGGGTGCCGACGGTCTTGAAGTACAGTCCCAGAATGTTTGCGGAAAATGCTGCATAACCGAGCCAGAGAATGTCACGGTCGTTGGTGCGCAAACCCCAGGCGATTGCGGCGATGAGCAGACCGAGCGTGATGACCGCCAGTACGATGAGCACGACTACTGGCGGGCCTTCAATAAACTGAAGCGCGAACAATCCGGCGAAGGTGCAGATTGCGCCCGCCTGCAGGGCCGTGCGGGCTTCGCTTGTCCATTCCGGCATGGCCTGCTGTGCCGTGGCGGCAAGGCCAGCCGTCAGGAGACCGATGAGGATGACGAGCCAAAGATGGGGGCCGGCCGGCAATAGGTAGGCCAACCCGATCACCCAGACCGTGGCGATGGTCGCGGCGAGCTTAAGACCGCTCTCCCAACGCATCGTCGCGATCGCCGCCGTGACGATGGCCCAGGCGGGCAGGAACCACCAGTGGACACCTTCGCTGAGCGCGGTTTCCCAACCCGACCAGAGGCCGACGAGAAGCATCGTCAAACCGAGAATGGCTTTTGAGCGGAAAGCGAGACCGGCCAGAAGTGCGCCCGCCCCCCAGGTTAGAACGGCGTCAGGTGGATTGCCGTCGATATGATACATCTGCGCGACAAGCATGATGCCTGCCCCGAAGATGCAAACGCCGAGGAGCGCCGCCGCATTTGCGAAGGCTGGCAATTGACGATGCTGCAGATACCCGGCTGCTCCGTAACTGCCCCAGAGTGCGGCGGCGATGATCCCGAGGCGCACTAATCGCGGCATGTCCTGCCAGTTGGCTGCAACGAAACTCATGGCAGCAAAGCCGAGAAGTACGACGCCAAGCATTGCCAGAATTCCCGGCAGACGAATGCCGAGGCTCGACTTGAACAATTCGTCGTTGATCGCCGCTTCACCGGCGGGCGTGATCCATCCCGCCTGCCGCCAACGGGCGACGTCGGTTTGGGTTAGTCGATGGTATCCGAACATGACTGGGTGCTTCCCAACTACCTATTGAACGATGTTCATTTTATTTGGCGCCCGGGGGTCGTCTTTTCAAGTGGCCGGACTGCTTTTGCGACGTAGCCGGGAAAACAAGCTTAATCATGCCGTGCCGACTAGGGCTGCTTGGGCCCAAGAGGCCCGCCCGAGAAGCCTCCTTTGCTACTCCCCGTGATACCGGCCGTGTCGCCACGGACACGATTGCTGCGCGCGCAGACTGGCGGACAATTTGGACGCTGGTTCGATGCATTGGCCGGTGATAGGCGTTCAGCTTGTAGCTCCTGTTTTTTGTGCGTTCCCAAGCGAGTTCGGTCTCATGTACCAACCTGCCACAATCTGTCGAATTGCAGCTCGATCGGCGAAGCTGCCCGTTTCATTTCTC
>CAYGRH010000132.1:0-8411 GCA_964352165.1 uncultured Hyphomicrobiaceae bacterium
CTGCAATTGGGATGGCGCGTCGTTCATACGACGACGATATACCGTTATAGGGGGGCAGCTTGTGCGCCGTTAGTCACGCCCCGCGGTTTGCCCTAACGCCATATTTCGCTACCCTGCACAGACCGAGCCGCACACGCGACTGAACAGGAGCATCTGCACGTGAGACGTTTCCCAGCCCCGACCGCGCCGCGCCCGATCGAGCGCTCCTGCCTGACAGCAATTCTCACAACGCTCGCGCTGACCGCCTTCGCCGCAAGCGCGTCGGCGCAGATGGCGGGCGTCCGCTACAATTGCCAGAACGGCCCGCAGATGACGGTGATCTACCAGCAGTCGAACGGCCAGTATTCGCTGCGCTACGTCTATGACGGCCCGGAAAGCGCGATGCGCACGATGGTCTCGGCCAACGTCCATCACAAGCACTTCAAGGACGGCCCCAACTCCATCACGCTGGAACCCGACACCAATACGGTCGACTACCGCGAGGGCAACGACTTTTATGACCGTTGCACGGCCTTCGAAAGGTTCTAGAACCCGCCACCGCTCCCCGACGCAGCCAGAACAGCCAACGCCTCAATGCGCGTTTTGCGGTTCGGTTCAGGGTCGCTCAGCGCAGGCGTGGCGGCAAGCGAGCGGCGATACTCCGCCGGCAGACCGGCGTGCCGGGCACCCGTCAAGACGAGCGCCAGATACCAATCGAACGGCTGAAGGGCGTGATCCATATGATCGTCGTGGGCGAGATAGGTCGTGACCGAAATCGCCTGCCCGCCGGTGTGGTCGAACACCTTCAGGCCTTCAAGCCGCTCATACCCTTTGCCCCGGCCCTCGATGGCATCAAGTGCTGCCATGTCATCGCGCGCGAGTTCGAAGACGACACCGCTGACCTCAAGCGGCGGCCGCCTTAAAGCAACAAGCGTCGCCTTGCCCGAACCGTCCCGGCCGATCTTGGAAAACGACAGCCCGTGATCGGGAAGTCTCGCCACACCGACCATCCGCGCAGAAGGGCACCGCCTGAGCAAACGCTCCGGCAGCATGTTCGACCCATATGCGAAATAGGAAATCGGCATCACTACGCCCTAACTTCGATTGCATTGGAGAAAACGGGGCGTTCGAGGGGTGTCCCCTCGAGCGGGTGAAGGGCGGCAGCCCTTCTCGCGGAACGCGACCGCACCTCCCGGCACGCGCCGCCCTCAAGTCTTGCCCGCCACCAGATCCCAGAACTCCTCGCGATCGTTCGTTCGCGGAAACGGATCGCTCGGTGCCGGCACACCCAGAAAGTCGCACAAAGGCTGCCAGCCTTCCTTCACCTGAAACGTCAGCAGCCGGTCCTGAGGGATGGCCGCTTGAACCGCTTCGTTGTGCGCAATGAACGCCTCGCGCAATCCCGCCTTTTCAAGCCCGAGAGGAATGCCCGATTTCCCGATCACGCCGATGCACATATCCATCCACGCCTGCATGTCATCGGGAGCCTTTTCCCGCTTCGAAATCAGTTGGTAGATGGTCGCTGAAAAGCTCTCGACCCAGCTTTCCGGACTGCGAACCGTGAGCACGAATTTCGCAGACGGATAAGCGGCACTCAACTCGCGGAAGAAGGCGGCGGTCGGCCAATCGACGGCGCTCGAAAACCCGTCATAGATCGCAGGCCAATCGGCATTGCCCTTCAGCGCTTCCGACCACAGCGGCACCTGCTCGGACTTGTTTTTCACAACCGCTTCCATGTGATGGCACGGCCCCACGCCCAACTGATTGAGCGCCAGCTTGAGCGAAAACGTTCCTGTCCGGCCGACCCCGCAACCGATCACCTGCACCGTCATGACTTCTGCTCCCCGGTTTGACGTATGGGCGCACGAACAAAAACTGCCCGCGTCCCGTTTTCCCGGAAGCAAGACTAGCCATCAACCTATTGCGATCAAATCGAAAAGCCCGACGAACGTTCCTTCATGCCGGAATAATTGCTGCAAAACCCCTCGAAGACCGACCTAAGCATAGGTCGGTTGAAAACTCGTCGTGGACCAAGCGCGGCCTACAGCAAAAATTCCTCCCCGAATTGCGATGAGCCCAAAAAAAGCAGTTGTGCCCGGCCACAGCCCCGCATGGCCAATTTCAACAATGGCCTATCCATCGCCTCTGGATTGTTGTGCAATGCTCGTACGACGCATTTTTCTCAATCGGGGCGACGTCGATGATCCCATGGTGTGCGCTTCGAGCGACGTTCCTGTCAGCATTCGCCATCGCGTGGTTCGCTGCCGGTACGTGGCCGACAAGCGCCCAGACCGTCACATCGGGCTGCACCACGGATGCCATGCTTGTGTTCGACGCATCGGGTTCGATGACCTCAAGCGCGCCGGGCAGCCTGGGGTTTGCCTCGCGCCTCCAAAGCGTCAAGACCGCTCTATCGAACGTCCTACCAAGGGTCGTCCCCTACCGCAATCTCGGCCTGATTGTTTATGGCCCGGGACCGTTCAGTTGCTCGAACATCGATCTGAGACTTTCGCCGCAGCGCAATTCAGCCGAGCGCATCATGAGCGACATTGACCGCACCGTTCCAGCCGGCCGCACGCCACTGACCGAAGCCGTGCGACAGGCCGCCGAAGTCTTGGATTATCGAAACCGGCCTGCCGTAATCGTGCTGCTGACCGATGGCGAGGAAACGTGCGGCGGAGCACCGTGCGAGATGGCAAGGTCACTGGCGCAGTCCGGAGACGACGTGACCATTCACGTCATCAGCTACGCGCCGTCAAATCCTACCGACCAAGCATCAGGGTCGCGCTGTCTGGCTGCGGCGACCAACGGATTGTTTGTTTCCGTCAGCACCACGTACGAACTCGTCGACGCTCTGCAAGAAACGCTCGCCTGCCCGCAACTCTCGCTAAGCGCGCACTAAGGCCAAGCCCCGGAAAGACACGCGCAATCCGCTTTCCCAACGTAGACCGCGAGACGTGAAACGGCCGCTGACCGCGCCAAGCCCTCCCGCACGCCTCAAGGCTCGTTGACGAAGTTGCTCGCGATCATGGAGCTCAACTGCTTCATAAGCCGGTATCCGGACGCAGTATCCGTCTCAAGCAGCGCCAACAGCTTCTCGCCGTCGATCGAGACGATGGTGGAGTCCTCAAGGCACTGCGCCGTACCGATCCGGTTTGGATGCTCAGGCACCAGCGCAACCCAGCCGAACACCATCGAGCGCTTCATCACGCGCTGCACGTTCAAAAACTCAAGCCCGCTCTTGTTGATGAACGTAACGATACCGTCCACCAGCAGGTACACGTCTGAAGCCTTGTCGCCCGGCTCGTAGATGACCTGTCCCTTTTCGTATTCGCCCTCTCTCGCAAGCTTGGAGATCTCGACCAACGTTTCGTTCGAGCACCCACCGAATAACGGTGTTTGCGAAAGCATATCGCGCACTTGGTCTTGTGAAAGCATCCTGCCCCCTCAAAAGGAAAAGAAAGTCGGCAATGACCTATTTGAGCGCCGACATGCAAGAACTTTCAAATACAACGGAAAAATTCATGGTTAGGCAACGGCTATCTGCCAAGCGGCCCTCACCATCCTCCCAACCTGCCAGCCGTGCGCGCACTACATGTCAGAGAACCGCGCAATGGCCCGCGCGGCGATCAGCCCAACAAACTGGTAGACCGGCACGATGAGGAAGATCAGCCCATCCTGAGCATCAAACGAGGTCCGGTAGACAAACGAAACGTAGGCATAGAGCGAAAACGCAAGACAAGCCATCGCAGCCGTCATCATCAACACATCGCCCCATAGCGGCAATCGCGCGCGCCAGGCGGCCAAGAAACTCACCGCAAATGGCGCAGCACCGAGCGCCATGAACACCGCACCGAGAGCGATCAACAATGGCGTACTGAAATCGCCACCAAGCCCGCAGGCAACAACATTGATGCCAGCACCGATTATCGACACAAGAATTGTAACAGCGCGGATGATCTTCACGGCAAAGGTCCTCGGAATTCATGCGGCTAAGGCAGTCCAGCCGCGCTGCCGCAAATTCGATTGCTACTCTGCTCAGCAAGAAAAACTAACAGGTCATTAAAGTCCGCCATTTACACTCAGCCGCATGATCAAGGGCTTCGAATACGAGGAGACCGGGAGGCGGCCAATCATCTGGTTTTCTCTGTGCGTCTTCCTGTTCTTATTCTGGATAGCCTACACCAACGGCGCGCCGTGGTGGATTTGGGCGATCTGGTCGATCTCGGGCGGGATGGTCGTCTACATGCTGATCGCCAACCCAAAATCGGGGATCAGCATCACCGACACCACGCTGGCCTATTGGGCAGGCGGACCGCAAAGCTCTCTCGCCATAAGCGACATCGATCACATCGTGATTGAAGATTGGTCGGACTCAACCGACGTCTCAATCGTGCTGACGGATGGCCGCTCGATCAAACTGTTTTCTGGATCAGTGCCTCCGATTCACGAACTCGAAAAACAATTGAACGCCCGAAATATCGCGGTTGTCCGCAAGTGAACGCCAAGGCGGGATTCCCACGATCAGCCAGCACCGGGATCTGGAAACCCACGGCGCCGGCTGACCGAACGTTCGAGCCTCAGATCGGTGAGGCAAACTCGATGGCATTCATCGCAACTTTGCACGCCCTGCTGTCGCGACCGAACTGACGGCATTTCTTCTCGGCCTGCTTCTTGAGATGGTTCAGCCCTTTGCCGACCTTCTTCACGGATTTGGCAACCGTCTGGCACTTTCCCTTGCAGACTTTACCGAATGCCTTCTTGCCAGCCTTTTGCACCTTGCCGACGCCTTTAGCCAGCTTGCCGCTGCCCTTCTTGATACCGCCCGCACCCTTGCTGAGGGCCTTACCGATCTTGCCCTTGTTCGCGAGCTTCTTTTCCACCCAGCCCGCTCCTTTCCCGATGAGTTTTGACCCCTTCTTCACCTTCTTCAAAACCCCCGCTTCAGCAGGAGAAGACGCAACCGCAAGCGTCACGGTCAACACGGGAACGCAAAGCCCCAGGGCAAATACAATGGCAACAGTTGCGCGCTTGACGCGGGCACAAATGGTCGGCGTTGTCATGCTTGTCGGCATTCAAAAAAGCTCCTCTCAGATCAACGAAATTCGTTTCGATGGAGCTGATGTTTGACGCACGCCCTCAACCTGCACTGTTCCCTTCGAAACAGTGCAGAGCCAAAGTCGGATCGATTTAAATGGAAGAGTTAATCAGCAGTTGCCGCCGTCAATCGCTCAGCGCGACGGGGCCGTCAGGCACCGAGCAAGGCCGGAGCGCTGCCGCTTGAAACGCAGCACCCGGACCCGCGAGCAGCACCCGCTTCCCGGCCCAAGACTGCGCACCGCGATGCTGAACGTATTCTCAACCCAGATCTTCCGCGGAAGAATGGAGCCACTGAGGTTCAGCACACCCTAACAGTCAAATCCGCCATTGACGCTGCATTGGATCTGCTTGTTAACCGTCCCCCAAACGTCATCCTTCGGCTTCTGCTTCGCCTGCTTCTTGGGCTTTGGCTTAGGTTTTGGTTTGGACGCCTGACGCTTCTTTTTCTTCTTATAGACCTTCTTGCTTTTTGGCTTAGAGGTCCGCGATTTGGAAGCTGCCGGCTTCGGCTTGGACGCTGGCTTGGTTACGGGAGCTGACGGAGCGCCCGACGTGCTTTCTTCAACAGCCGCGCTATCGTTCGACGTCGCGCCCGATCCCAATTTTTCCGCAGGCGCAGCACTGGCGTTCAGCTTTGCCGCAGTGTCGAAATCCCGGATGGCGGACTCATAATCGCCACGAGCCTTGAAGGCCAAACCCCTCTCGAAGTAGGCATCAGCATTGATCGGCTCAAGCTCAATAGCCTTGCCGAAATCAATGACGGCAGGATCGTATTCTTCTAGCGCAACCCTGGCCTGCCCACGCAGCACGTAAGCCTCCGCAAGCCCGGATTTTTCAAGCCCCGATTCACCTGCACCATCGATAACGGCACTGCATCCCGAGACAGCCGATTGGGAATCTCCCGACCGGCAATCATCCCAATCGCTGGCAAGAGCCATCACGGACTGGGACACCAAGAGCGTCAAAACAGCCAGGAAGATTCGCATGTTGGGCTTCCTCCTATGGAATTGTAGAGCAACCCGCACCCACCCAACGGGCGAGGTTGCGCGAATAAACCGATTCGCATTTCCAAACGACCTTAGCCCTATTCGGCAGGCCAGCACAGTTCCTCATGGATCACCGCACCATTCGATCTGCCCCAAATGCCCGCGGCACAAGAAAAAGGCGGCCCCGCTAGGAGACCGCCCAGATTTAAGATAATTGGCGTAATCACTAGTTCAACGGATAGCGCATCCGAACATCTGCAGACACTGCCTCGTAATTGTTCGCTCCGATACCATCGTATTTTCCCGAAATGTCCATCGAAACACCAGAAATCATGGTCGCCCTGAAGCCGATACCGACCCGACCGCGCAACTCCTCGTCGCCGCCAACCGTACCAGTGAGAAGTTCAGTGCCTTCCTCGTTGAAATTCCAGATCCCCTCAATTTCCGCATAAGGCTCGAGCCTGGAACCATCGCTCGCGATCGTCTGATAGGAAATCTGCGGACCAAACCGCATCTGCCCGAGGGAGACGCGCTGATCGGGAATGATGAACCCCATGCTGTCGCGATAGCTCTCCTGGTTTTCTTCGATGTAGCTGATGACCGCATGCGGAGCCACCGAGAAGCGCCCGACATTCCAGCGCCCCTGGATATTCGCCTCCAAAAGCCAGCGCCGCGTCTCGAACTCATCCGAATAGGTCATGAATGGAGAAACCTCCACATCAGACTTGCCCCAGGCCGCGCGGCCCTGGACAAACACATTGTCGGTCAGGCGGACAGTGGCATACGGCCCAACCATCCAGCCCTGCCCTTCGACATCCGTTCCCAACTGGTTGGACAGTTCGTCCATCGAGTCGTACTGGACCAGAGCACCGACCAGCAGCCATCGCGAAACGACGTAGTCCGCGCCGAGGTAGATAACGGCGAAGTCGCCTTCGCTGCGGCTGCCGGACTCGCCTTCGCGGAAATGCGCGATATGGCCCTGCGCCCACACATCGACGCCCAACTGACGCGGCGAGGTCAGCATGGTCCCGTCTAGACCAAGTTTCTGTAGGTCCGCGTCCCCACCGCCAAGCTTGCGGCGCTTATTCTCCGCTGCTGCTTGAGCGATCTGCGTGAACGATGTCGAGAACGATGTCTTTTCACCGCGGTCACCTGAGACTGTAAACCCGACAGGAAGCGAAGACCTCGTGCGGTCGAGCGGATCTGAGTTCTGCTCGGCAAGGCCAACGCCACCGTAGCCCGCCAGCCTGTTATCGGCTCCGCCAGCATCGGAGCCACCGAGCAACGATGATGAGGAACCCGCAGACGCGCGCCGCTGCTCGTGAGCGATCTCGTCGGCATGTCGCGGCCTTGAAGTCCCATCCTGCGCGAACATCGAAGACCCAACGGCGCCGTTAGGATCGCCTGCCGTCAGACGATTAATCTGACGGTTGAAATCAGGCCCGTTCGCCAAAAGCTGATCGTTCCGGCGGCTGAGGTAGCGCTGGATCGTCTGCTGCGTCTTGGTTCTCGTGTCGGCAACCTGTGGCGCGCCTTCGCCGTAAAAAATTGTGCCGTTCCACGTCCTGGTAAAATTGTTGGAGCCACTGAACGCGCCACCGCACTGACCAACACCATCTGAGATCTGCAAGTCGGCGTTCTGCGCCACTATTACTCCAAGCCCCGGGCCGTTCGTATAATTGATCCCCTCCGCAACATGGACAAACATCCCCGTCACGGCGTTAGCCGGCAATGTAAAGTCGGGAATATCGGCAACCGTTGGGACGTCCACCCCCGCCGAAGTTACAGTAACCGTTCCAACGAGCGTCCAACCCGCCGGCGAATTCGTGAAGCCAAGAAACGGACCAGGTCGCGTATAAACGGAAACCGTCCTGTTCCCGCCAGCCGTATTTACGGCGACCTGCGTTACATTCAACGCACCGCCCAATGTTGTGACATCGAAAAAATTGCCATTGCAGCCGTTGTTGCTTGCAAACGTCGTCGTCAGGCTGGTTTGCGCGCTGACCGGAGACACCAATATCGAACCACTTACAAAAAGTGAGAATGTAAGAGCGGCAGATAGCCTGGTAAGCATGAGTAGTCCCCTGCGCAAAATGAGCGTGCTGTGCCGTCACAAATCGCTCGGCACAAAAATTTGAAGTGCAACGCCCCATTTTCGACAATGGGCAACAAATGAATCTACGGATTAGAACAACTGATTCGCACACAGTCGAACAGTGCGCTCCGGGCACGGAACGTCATCACGGGCGCGCAAAATAAGCCACGAATACACGCTTTCAGGGATCCGGCACTCTTGACGCAACCTGGGATAGTGCCTTTTACGAAAAAGCGTTGTCCGGAGCTCGC
>CAYGRH010000133.1:0-1988 GCA_964352165.1 uncultured Hyphomicrobiaceae bacterium
TTCGCGTGAACAGTTCCACGCCGTAGCTTTTCTCGATCTGGCTGATGGCGACAGACACGGAAGGCTGGGAAACGTTGAGCGCCTTCGAAGCCGCTGAAAGCGAGCCATGATCGGAAGCGGCCACGAAATAGCGGAGCTGCCGCAAGGTACACTTCATAGGCTTATCCTATGGTTGCCAATAATAAATAATACTATGCATATGACTGCGCGCTGCGCCACTGTTGCGATGCCAGCGCCTTGTCGGGCAACGCATTGATCTTTTTTTGCGGGCTCCAAACCGGCATCGGTTTTTGAGTTTCCAGCAACTAAGGCCCGAAGGACGCGTTCTTCACCGCATACGCCATTCGGAGGTATTCATGCAGTTTTCACCAAAGCGAGCATCGGCAGGGCTGGGACGTCTCGCCGGCATCGCTCTTTCCTGTGTCTTGCTGGCGGCGCCTCAGGCATTGTCCAAAGACAAGGAAGTCACGGTCGATCTGATGATGTCGCCTGCCGGAACAGGTCCTTATCTGGCCTGGGCGACCGTTCAGACGTATGCCAAAGATCATCACGACTGGTTGCGCCCAAAGGCCGTGGAAGCCCCGGGCTTCGTCTACAACGTTCGCTTCGCGGCAACCAACCCGAGCATCTGGAAAACGACGATGTTCGGTTCCGGCGAAGTCGTCGAATGGGCAGCCGTCAACGGCAAGCCGCCCTTCTTCGATACGCCGCTCGACACGGTCAAGGACTTCCGCGTGATCGGGACGTTGAGCCAGTCGAGCAACCTGTTTGTCGCAACCGATCCGGCGATCAAGTCGCCGACCGATTTCGTCGGCAAGCGCGTGGCCACGGGACTGTTGAGCCAGAATGAATGGGGCATGCACCAGCGACTGATTCTCGATGGCCTCGGCGTAACGGAGAAGACCAAAAGCTACAGCCCGCTCGGACCCAACGCCAACGTAGAAGCCTTGCTCGATGGCCGTGCCGATGTCGGCACAGTGGTGCTGCACTCCGCGATGGGGTTGAAGAAAAACCTCGAAGCCGGCCCCTTCAAGACGCTACAGTCATCGGGGCGCCCGTGGCATTATGTGAGCATCCCCGTTCCCGAGATCGAAAACTACATCAAGACAACCGGCGCTCCCTTTATGGTGCGCACCATCCCGGCGAACACGATGAGCAATCAGCCCGCCGAAGTCACCACCATCGGCAATAACGTGCTGCTGTCGGCCCACAAGGACTTCCCCGAAGACATCGCCTATGAGTTCGTCAAGCTGTGGGTGAAAATGGGTCCCGTGGTGGCCAAGTACAACGCGACCGGTGGCATCTGGGACGCTGATTCCATTGCCAACATGGCCCGCCTGCACCCCGACCGGATCCACCCCGGCGCCATGCGCGCCTACAAGGAACTTGGGCTCATCAAGTAGTGATGCCCAACCCTGAGGGGGAGGTGTGACCTCCATGTGCTTCCCCCCTTTTTCTTTAGTGCGATCCTGGCGATCCATCCAACCCCAGCGGTAGACGATGACAGCGGCGCGCCCCCTTTCGGACAAGTTACTAGAAGGCTTTGCGTACTGTGTCGCGCTGATCCTGATCGCCTACAGCATCGTCACGGTCTGGACGTCTCTGACCGGTGCGATGGAGCACTATACGATCCACGTTACGTTGATCTTCCTGCTGGCCATCGCCGATCTCGCCAGACGTTACGGTGGCGGCACGGCACAACTCGGCGTCACCTCAGGCGAAGAAGAGATCCGCGCGCCGAGCCGGATCATGTTCACGTTCACCCTGCTGCTCGCCGTCGGGATGCTGTCCGCCGGCATCTATTTTGTGATGCAGGCCAAAACACTCGAATTCTCTCAACCTTTCATTTCTCAAAGGGATTTTCTCTTCGGGGCCGTGATGGTCTTCGTCATCCTTGCTGTCACTTGGTTGACCTGGGGATGGCCGCTGGCCTTGATCTGTATCCTTGGCGCAGCGTACTTCGCGTTCGGCAACATGCTTCCCGAAGC
>CAYGRH010000133.1:2088-8410 GCA_964352165.1 uncultured Hyphomicrobiaceae bacterium
TGATCTGTATCCTTGGCGCAGCGTACTTCGCGTTCGGCAACATGCTTCCCGAAGCCTTCGCAACAGGCCGCACCTACGACGCCAATCTGATCATGAGCTACCTGGCCGGCATGGGTGGTCCTCGCGGGGTTCTGACCTATGCGCCGCTGTCAGCTGACGTGATTTTCCTGCTGCTGGTCTACGGAGGCGCGCTCCACGGAACGCGCGTCATCGACATGTTCGGCGAAGTCGGAAACGCGATCGGCAACATGTTCCGTGGCGGTGTCGCCTATTCTGCGATGGTGGCGAGCCTACTAATCGGCATGGTCACGGGCCAGTCGGTCAGCAACATCGCGCTATCTGGCAGCATGACGATTCCGACCATGGTGCGCACCGGTTTCACGCGGAACCAGGCTGGGGCCATCGAAGTCCTGGCCTCCACAGGTAGCCAGCTCCTCCCTCCGATCATGGGCCTGGGCGCATTTCTGATGTCGGAGATCCTCGGCATCTCCTATGTCGAGATCGCCATTGCAGCGATCATCCCGGCAGCGCTCTATCTGTTCGCTGTCTTTGCCGGCATCGTTTGCGTGATCTCCGCTTCCAAAACGATCCCCTACAAGCGCCAGCCCGTCGATTGGCGGCTCATAACCTGGATCGCACCGTCCTTCCTGGCATCGTTCACTGTGCTCGTTTACCTGCTGGCCTACCGTTATTCTGCGCCGATGGCCGCCTTCTGGGGCCTGGTGATTATCGGCGTGTTGAGCGCCCTGCGACCCAAGGAATACCGTGCGACCTTCTCCGGCATTGCATCCGGCCTGCTCGAAGGCGCGCTGACCGGCGCACGGCTGGCGGTCATTCTGTCAGCGATTGGTATCCTCGTTCAGATGCTGGTCACAACCGGTGCCGGTCTCTCATTGGGCCGCCTGATGATCGATCTGTCGGCCGGCAATCTAGCCATCGGATTGATCCTTGGCATGTGCGTGTCGCTCGTCATCGGCATGGGACTGCCGACACCTGCAGCTTATGCACTTATTGCGATTGTGGTTGTCCCCTCGCTGATCGACCTTGGCATCGAGCCGCTGGTCGCAAACTTTTATGGCTTCTATTTCGCTATCTTTTCGACGCTGACACCGCCGGTCGCCGTCGGCATCCTCACTGCCATTCGAATTTCCAACGGGACCTTCATGGGAACCGCCTGGGAGTGCTTCAAACTCGGAGCCGTCTGCTTCCTGGTGCCGTTCCTGTTCGTTGCCTACCCCAACATTTTGGGGTTCCCGAACCTGGTCGCCGAAACCTGGGCCATGGTCGGAGCATTCGCGATCGCAACGCTCATGCTGTCAGCCTCGATCTATGGCGCCATTCCCGGGCGCAAACTCTCAACCGGCGAGCGCTACGCTGTGTTTTCCGCCGGCCCATTGTTGTTCAGCGCAACGCTGTTCCTCGAAGGCGCCATCTGGCACTCGCTGACGCCGATGGCTTTTGCCGGCTGGATGGCATGGGCTTACGTCGACCGGACAAGGAATGCTCAAAAGTTTGCCGATGCTTCGGCTGAACAATGAGGATTTCGTTTCCCAAACGTCACCCAGTGCCACCCAGAGTGATCCCGCTCCCGAAGGCGGACCGGGCGCAGAATAGAGTGAGAAAAGGCAACCCATGATGACCAACGCGCCCACAACCCACGAAGCCGTTACGGTTGCCAGCGTATTTGCGGCACCGGTGATGTTGGACAAGGCGGCTACTGTCGCCAAGGCGTGCGGCCTGATCCGCGAGGCGGCAAAGGGTGGCGCACAATTGGTTGTGTTTCCAGAATCGTTCGTTCCTGGCTTCCCAGTGTGGACGTCCTACAGGAAGCCAGTGGACAACCATGAATTCTTCACCCGCTTCGCGCTCAACTCCCTGGCCGTGCCCAGTCCAGAAATCCGCCAGATTGCGGAAGCCGCAGCCAGCAACAAGATCTTTGTATCACTCGGGTTCTCCGAAGTTTCAAACGTCAGCGCCGGGTGTCTATGGAACAGCAACATCCTGTTCGGTGACGATGGCAGCATCCTCAATCACCACCGCAAGCTGGTGCCCACCTTCTATGAAAAACTTGTCTGGGCGAGCGGCGATGGAGCAGGACTGAAAGTCTGCGCCACGCGGATCGGACGCATCGGTTCGCTGATCTGCGGCGAAAACAACAATACCCTCGCGCGCTTTTCGCTGATCGCCCAGGGCGAGCAGATCCATACCGCAAGCTTCCCCTCGGTCTGGCCGTTCCGCAATCCCTTGGGACAGCAGAAAGCCTACGACCTGCGCGCGGCCAACCGCATTCGCGTGTCGGCTCACTGCCTTGAAGGCAAGGTGTTCTCCATTGTCAGTTCCAGCTACCTCGACGACGCTTCTCTGGAGGTTCTCGCCGATGGCGATGAAGCCGCAATGGCCCTCCTTAAGGCAACCCCACGTGCCTCGTCGTTCATCGTCGGTCCCGAAGGCGACGTCATCGCCGAAAGTTCCGTCGAAGAGGAAACGATTATTTACGGCGAACTGGACCTCGTGCGCGCGATCGAGCTGAAGCAGCACCACGACCTCGCCGGCTACTACAATCGTTTTGACGTTTTCGATTTCAGCGTCGACCGCAAGCGCCATCAGCCGATGCGCGACCGAACAGTCCGCAACGGCGCGGAGAGCGATCACGACGGCGCGCCATCGGACGATGTCGGCCCGGAGGCCAGGGGCAACGGTTTTTCGCTTTGAGACGGATACCAACATTCCAGCCACGCTTCGATCGCGTATCAAAGCGGCCCCTTGTCATGATCACCACTCTGCCGATAGGAGAGTTTCCGTGACCATCAAGATTTATGACGCACCCAAATCTGGCCACTGCCATCGCGTGCGTTTGGCTGCAAGCCTGTTTGGGGTCCCGCACACGCTGATCCCGATCGCGTCACTCGAAGGTGAGCGCAAAGGGCCAGCGTTTCTCGCAATCAATCCCCTTGGACAAATCCCTGCAATTGTCGACGGCGATGTGAACATTCGCGATTCAAATGCGATCCTGGTCTACCTGGCTGAGAAGTATGCACCTGGCTCCGGATGGATCCCCGACGACATTCTCGCGCGGGCGAAAGTCAACGAATGGCTTGGCGTTGCCTCAGGTGTCATGTACCGCGGCCCCAACATGGCCCGCCTTATCAAGCTGTTCGGCAAACCTGCCGATCACGCCGAAGCTGTCGCAGTCAGTCAGGTCTTGTTCAAGATGATGGACGAGCATCTCAAAGACCGCACATGGCTCGTCGGCGATCGTCCGACGATTGCGGACATCGCATGCTACTCCTATGTCGCGGTTGCAAACGAGGGCGATCTCGACATCGGGCCGTTTGCCAACATCAGAGGATGGCTCGCCTCGGTCGAGGGCTTGGATGGCTTCATACCCATGGTGAGGTCTTAAAAGGTCCGCAGGCGAGCCCTTGGCTTGGATGATGCTGCAGGACAACATGGATAAGACGGAAGCGGCTACGGCGAAGCGTTTCATTCCGGCGAAGCAGCCCTTCAAAGGGTGGCGTCCAACTAACGAGCACGTGCGTGATCGTTGAGAAAGTGGTGAAGAACTTGGCTAGCCCCGCTGGTGCTGCGGCCTTTCCACTTCTTACATAACTCGTATGGCCGGGGGCGGATCGTTTATGTCGGACACTTGGAGCTACCAATCGACTGGGAATCGCCCGGCTGGTTCGTGCGCTCCTCGGTACGATTCCTGATGCCATCGTAGCAGTAGATCTTCTTGCCCCCGGGTCCATCGGCATTCTCCAGGCGGTTCGAAGCCGTGTACCAGACGCTCCGGTTCTTCGCTTAGGTGACGTTGTCCCAGATGTTCGTAAGGTTGAAAGCGTGGGTGCGCGTGTAGGCGCGGTTGATGACGTCGGTCGAACCGTCGTAACGGCTGAGCCTGTACAGCGGTCGGGTTTTACACCGGCGTAGCGACACCAAGCCGCCGCTTCACTGGCCGAGTATTGCGCCGGTGGTTAAAGAACCAAATCGCCCCCGACAAACCCGCTTCAGTTCAGTCCGCCCCAACAGCACCGGACGTAGCGGAACCCATCAATTTTGCTGCTTAGTAAGCATATGGTGTTTTCGTTTGAGTCGATGATCGAAATTTGCGACTTTTTTGGATGCGCCGCTTCGATTGCACGTTGGCACTTCTGTCGATTTATCCAAGGCTGGCCAACGCCGTCAAAGGCCCAATGTAAAAGCTCGGCTCTAATGAGCCTGGATCCGGGAGGAACGTCATGGTTGACGGAGGCGCATGTCCGGCTTGAAACGGTCCATCCAGACCATCGAATGGATCAACGAGGCTGTGGGCCGCTCGGTATCGTGGCTCACTGTTCTTATGGTTTTCACAACCTGTCTCGTGGCGGTATTGCGCTATGGGTTCAGCATCGGCTTCGTATGGATGCAGGAACTCTACATCTGGATGCACGCGATGGTCTTCCTGCTCGCATCCGGGTACACGCTGCTTCACGACGGTCACGTCCGCATCGATCTTATCTACGGTCCGGCGAGCCTCAGGTTCAAGGCGTGGCTCAACATCTTCGGCACCGTCTTCTTCCTGTTCCCTATGATTGCAGTGGTTTTCTGGGTTGCACTGCCCTACGTGCAGCTGTCCTGGTCGCGGCTGGAAACATCGCAGGAAGCCGGCGGACTGCAGGGACTGTTCCTCCTCAAAAGTTGCATGATCGCGTTTGTCGTGCTTCTCGGACTTCAAGGGCTAGCCTTGGTGTTGAGGTCCATCCTCGTGCTTCGCGGGCATGCCGAGTGGCTTTCCGGCAAACCGGGCATTGACGCCAGCGGTGATGCGCAATGACGCCCGGTGAAGTGTGCAGCATCTTTCTACTGATCGCGGTGTGCGCGGCGATGATGCTGGGTTTCCCAGTCGCATTCACACTGGCCGGCGTTTCGATTATTTTCGCGCTCGGCGGCTATGTGTTCGGGATCTTCGATCTCATTTTCCTCAACGCCATACCGGGCCGGCTGTTCGGCATCATGAACAACGAGGTGCTGGTGGCGGTGCCGCTGTTCGTTTTCATGGGCGTGATGCTTGAGCGATCGAAGGTCGCCGAGGATTTGCTGACGACCATGGGGCAGTGCTTCGGCTCGCTGCGCGGCGGCCTTGGCATATCCGTCACGTTCGTAGGGATGCTTCTTGCCGCCTCGACCGGGATCGTGGGGGCGACCGTTGTCACCATGGGGCTTCTCAGCCTGCCGACGATGCTCAAGGCTGGCTATGATCCCAAGCTGGCGTGCGGCACGATCTGCGCATCCGGTACGCTCGGCCAGATCATCCCACCCTCCATCGCGCTGGTGATCCTCGGAGACTCGCTGTCAGGCATTTATTCTGAATCGCAGCTTGCGAAGGGCAACTTTATCGTCGAGCCGTTCAGCGTCATCGATCTGTTCGCGGGAGCGCTTATCCCGGGCCTGCTGTTGAGCTTTCTTTATATCACCTACCTCGCGATTCTGGCGTTCTTCAGCCCCAAGACAAGCCCCGCCTTCTACGAAAAAGACGTCAATGGCTGGACTTTGGCGGGCATGGTCGCCAAAGCGCTGGTACCGCCGCTGTTCTTGATCGTCGCCGTACTGGGGTCCATCCTCGGCGGGCTGGCGACGCCGACGGAAGCGGCTTCATTCGGCGGGGTCGGGGCCACGTTCCTGGCGCTCATCCGCCGGCAACTATCGTTCAGGGTTCTGCAGGACGTCGTGCAGGCCACTGCTCGGATCTCGGCAATGGTTTTTGCCATCCTGATCGGCGCCTCGATCTTTTCGCTGACGTTCCGAGGGTTCGGCGGCGAACATCTGGTGCAGGAGTTTCTCAGCAGCCTGCCCGGTGGGTTCTTCACAGCAATGCTGGTCGTCATGCTCGTGATGTTCGTCATGGGTTTCGTCCTCGACTTTATTGAGATCGTGTTCATTGTCGTGCCGATCGTCGCGCCTGCCTTGTTTCTTGCCGGCGACGTCAACCCGGTGTGGTTGGGCGTGATGATGGCGCTCAATCTGCAAACGAGTTTCCTCACGCCGCCGTTCGGCTGGGCCTTGTTCTACATGCGCGGCGTGGCGCCGCCTTCGATCAAGACGACGGAAATTTATCGTGGCGTAATGCCGTTCGTGGGTATCCAGATTTTCATGATCGGTCTCCTGTGGGCGTTTCCCGAATTGGCAACCTGGCTGCCAAGTGTGCTGTTCTAAACGTGGTACGTCCGTAGGTTCACGCGCGTTGCCGCTTAGAAGATTTCCGGGTTTTGTCCGCCCTGTCGAAATCACTCACCTCGCCGGCAAGCATGGCAACGCTTGGGGCTGCCGCCTGCATGCTCTCGAT
>CAYGRH010000134.1:0-8405 GCA_964352165.1 uncultured Hyphomicrobiaceae bacterium
GTGTTCACGCCCGACCTGGAAACCCTCTTCGTCGCCGTTCAGCACCCCGGAGAAAGTGACGAATCCGGTCCCTCGACTTACGCTGCCCCTTCGACACGTTGGCCAGACTTCACTCCGGATATGCCGCCGCGCCCTTCGGTTGTAGCTATCACTCGCAAGGGCGGCGGTCGGATTGGCAGCTAGACAGCCGGTTATCTTGAGCTACTTTCAAATCGTCCTGCAGCACTGCGGATTGAGATGAAAACATAGCAAAAACATAAACTTACTCAGGTTCCCCGCGTCACGGAAATCGCCACGCCGTTCGGCCCACTTGCACGATTTGGGCAGCGCGTTACAACGGCAGGCGACGGCCTGAGGCTGCCCCACGTTCCGGCGGGTAAGCTTCGCCTGTCGTGAACCGGAGAACGCCGCCAATGCTTCAGCACCTAGCTGAGATCCCGACCGCAAGCCCCAGCAGCAACGAAACGCGCCACGATTGGACGCACGAGGAAGCCTCGAAGCTTTATCACGCCCCGTTCAACGATCTGCTGTTTCGCGCTCACACAGCCCATCGCGCCAACTTCGATCCCAACAAGATCCAGAAGAGCCGGCTGTTGAGCATCAAGACGGGCGGCTGTGCGGAAGATTGCGGCTATTGCAGTCAATCAGCCCACCATGAGTCCGGCCTGAAGGCTTCCAAGCTGATGGAAGTCGAGCGCGTCATTTCAGATGCCAAGAAGGCAAAGGCCACTGGTGCCACGCGCTATTGCATGGGTGCCGCCTGGCGCTCGCCCAAAGCCCGCGACATGGATTCGATCATCTCCATGGTCGAAGGCGTCAAGGCGCTCGGCATGGAAACCTGCATGACGCTTGGCATGCTCACCGACGAAGACGTGATCAAACTGCGTGACGCCGGGCTCGATTACTACAATCACAACATCGATACCTCCGAGCGCCACTACGACAAGGTCATCACAACACGCACCTTCGCAGACCGCCTCGACACGCTGGCTCGAGTACGCGAATCCGGCATGAAGGTTTGCTCCGGCGGCATCATCGGCATGGGCGAGGAAAACGCCGATCGCATCGACATGCTGATCACACTGGCAAATCTGGAAGAGCACCCCGAAAGCGTACCGATCAATATGCTGATCGCCATCCCAGGTACACCACTTGAGAATGCCAAGCCCGTCGATCCCATCGACTTCGTGCGCACTATCGCGCTCGCCCGCATCATGATGCCGAAATCTTATGTGCGCTTGTCGGCCGGTCGCACGGAAATGTCAGACGAGATGCAGGCACTATGCTTCTTTGCCGGAGCAAATTCGATCTTTGCCGGCGAAACGCTTCTGACGGCTGAAAATCCTGGCGAGGATGCCGATGACGTCCTTTTTGCACGCCTGGGGCTTGAGCCTCTGGAATTGCACCCAGGGGACTGAGCCATAAAACGGGCGGGGCAGCAAACCTGGCCGGAGCGGCAAAGGCAAAATGCACCAGGAGTTGAAACCCACGTCGAGATTTACCGCGCTGGAGCGATCTCTTGATGCTCTGTCGCGGCGCGGACGCCATCGCGCCCTGGCACCTCGCGTCGGGCTCGACTTCGCCTCAAACGACTACCTCTCACTCGCCGCCTCCAGCGCACTGTCTCAAGTCGCGCAAAAAGCGATCGCGCGCGGCGTCCCAACGGGAGCAGGCGGCTCGCGGCTACTTCGCGGCAACCATCCCGAGCACGAAAAGCTCGAAGCCGCCGCCGCAAAATTCTTCGGCGCACAATCGGCCCTGTATTTCCACGGCGGCTTCAGCGCCAACGCAGCTTTGTTTGCCACGCTCCCCAGACGCGGCGACTTCATCGTCTATGATGAACTGATCCACGCCAGCGTGCGCGAAGGCCTTTCAGCAACGAAAGCCGAAACTCGCGCTGTGGCCCATAACGATCCCTGCGCCGTCGAGGACGCAATGAAAGGCTGGCGCAAAAGCTCCGGCTCAACGGGCACCATCTGGATCGCGGTTGAAAGCCTCTACAGCATGGACGGCGATCAAGCACCGCTCGATGCGCTCGCAGCCATTGCCGACCGCCACGACGCGGTTTTGATCATCGATGAAGCCCACGCAACAGGCGTTCTCGGCCCCCAAGGCCGCGGGCTTTCTGCTCATCTCGAAGGCCGTGACAATGTCATAACCCTTCACACCTGCGGCAAGGCACTCGGCGTATCCGGCGGCATCGTCTGCGCGCCGGCCATCGTCACCGACTATCTCGTGAACCGCGCCCGCGCCTTCATCTACGCGACCGCGCCTTCGCCGCTGCTCTGCGCGATTGTGTCAGAAGCCTTGCACGTCTGCCGGCAAGCAGACGACCGCCGCGAAAAACTTTCAACACTCATCGACCACGCCAACAAGGTCTTCTCAGCCAGCTTCGGACATGCCCCGTCGGGGTCACATATCGAACCCGTCATTCTAGGTAGCGACACACGCGCAACCGCCATTGCCGCACGCCTACAGAACGACGGCTTCGACGTTCGCGCAATCCGTCCGCCGACCGTCCCCGAAGGAACCTCGCGGCTACGCATCGCCATCACACTAAACGTTACCGCCAGTGAAATCTCAGCTCTCGCCGAAGCCTTGAAGGTCGCCCTGGAGCGCGAACCGGCATGAGCAATGGCTTCATCATCACAGGCACCGACACCGGCATCGGCAAGACCGTGTTCGCCGCCGCACTACTCCACTCGCTTTCCGGCGACTATTGGAAACCCGTGCAATCCGGCCTCGAAGAAACAACCGACACCCAGTCCGTCAAGACACTTTCAGGTTTGCCCGATGACCATTTCCATCTCGAAGGATATCGGCTGCAAACGCCATGCTCGCCCCATCTTTCCGCTAAAAACGACGGGATTGAGATTGACCTGGCGACACTCGCTAAAGTTCCAGCAACGGAGCGCCCGCTCATCATCGAAGGCGCAGGCGGCCTGCTCGTGCCGCTAACGCGACGCGCGCTTTTGATCGAGATGTTTCCCGCGTGGCAGCGCCCCGTTATCCTGTGCGCGCGAACATCACTTGGCACCATCAATCACACGCTTTTGTCGGTGGAAGCCATGCGCGCCCGCAATATTGAACTCGCAGGCATCGCCTTCATCGGCGATGAGGTTGCCGATTCTGAAACAACCATCTGCGAGTTCGCCAACGCCCGTCGGCTGGGCCGTCTGCCGCTGATCGATCCCCTTGAACCGGCCGCCTTGCACGCAGCCTTCGCTGCGAATTTCGACCTTGCGGAGTTGTTGTGAGCACCTCCTCCCCAACGTCTGCTTCACCGGTCTGGCATCCGTTCACGCAGCACGGCCTGGCACCGCCCGCCGTCAACATCGCGCGCGGGCAGGGCGCCTGGCTCGAGACGGCAGACGGCCGCCGCATCCTCGATTGCATTTCCTCATGGTGGGTGATTACGCACGGCCACAACCACCCCCAAATCATCGAGGCCGTCCGCCAACAGGCAGAAAAACTCGATCAGGTGATTTTTGCAGGCTTCACGCACGAACCGGCAGAACAGCTCGCGCAAAAGCTAATTGCCATCGCTCCTGAAGGCCTGACGCGCGCGTTTTATTCCGACAGCGGCTCGACCGCCGTCGAGGTCGCATTGAAGATGGCGCTCGGCTACTGGCGCAACATCGGCGAACCTCGCACGAAGATTGCTGCCCTCGAAAACGCCTACCATGGCGACACCATCGGCACGATGTCAGCGGGCGCCCGCGGCGTCTTCAACACAGCCTATGAGCCGATGCTGTTCGACGTCACACGGCTGCCGTATCCTGCCGCAGGGCGCGAGCAAACGACCCTCGACGCACTGGAAAATGCCTGCCGCGAGCCCTCACCGCCCGCAGCCCTCATCGTCGAACCGCTCATCTGCGGCGCAGGCGGCATGTTGATTTATCCGTCCGAAATCCTCAGCGAAATGCAACGCATCTGCGCCAGACACAAAGTCCTGTTCATCGCTGATGAAGTAATGACCGGCTGGGGACGAACGGGAACCCGTTTTGCTTGCGAGCAGGCCGGTGTCGCGCCCGACATCCTCTGCCTTGCAAAGGGCCTGACCGGCGGCAGCCTTCCGCTCGCCGTCACGCTGGCCAGCGAAGCCATCTACGCCGCGCACTATTCCACCGATCGCACGAAAACGTTCTTTCACTCTTCCTCGTTCACGGCCAATCCCATCTGCTGCGCGGCTGCTTCCGCCAATCTCGACATCTGGGCTGACGAACCGGTCATAGAAGTAATTGCGTCCCTTCAGCGCCACCAATCAAAACGCCTGGCCGCGTTCACCCAGGACCACCGCTTCGAAAACGTCCGCCAGCTCGGGACCATCACGGCTCTCGACTTGCTCGTCCCTGATGCAGGCTATCTCGCTGACATCGGCCCGAAGCTCTACAGCGCCTTCATGCAGCGCGACCTTTTGATCCGCCCGCTCGGCAACACGATCTATCTCATGCCTCCGTATTGCACGACGCCCGCCGAACTCGACCTCGCCTATGCTGGAATAGATGCGGCAGCCGACATTGCCCTCAAACAAGCAGGGGCATGATCGAATGAGCACACCAGCGAACACAACGATAAGAGGCACTGAGGTCCTAGGCCTCGGCCATGCCGCGCCTGAACGCATTGTCCCCAATGCCCAGATTGAAGAAGAACTAGGGCTCGAAACCGGCTGGATCGAAAAACGCACCGGCATTCGCAACCGCCGCTGGGCAGCCAGCGGTGAAGCGGTTTCAGACATTGCCGTGCGCGCCGGCGAGATGGCGCTCGCGGAAAGCCGGATGGCGCGCGGGGACATAACACTTACGATCCTGGCATCCAGCACGCCCGACCATCTATTGCCCCCATCCGCCCCCCTCGTCGCGCACGCATTGGGACTGAAAAATTCCGGTGCAATCGACATGGCAGGCGCGTGTGCAGGCTTCGTCTACGCCCTGAGCTTTGCCGACGCTTTTGCGCGCGCTCACAACGCCTCCGTCCTCATCATCGCAGCCAATATTTTGTCCCGGCGCATCAACCCCGCAGAGCGCGCCAGCGCCATTTTGTTTGCCGATGCAGCCGGCGCTGTCCTGATCGGCCCAAGCAAGAGACCGCGAACCGGCGTGCTCGGCGTCGACCTGCGCAGCGATGGCAGCGCCTACGATCTGATCAAGATAAAGGCAGGCGGAAGCCGGCTACCATTTGAGCAAAGTCTCAAGGAAGCCGACACTCTCATGACCATCACCGACGGCCGCGTAGTGTTCTCCAAGGCCGTCAACATGATGGCAGATACTTCTACCGCTGCACTCCGGGCTGCCGGCTGCACTAACAGCGAAATTGAACACTGGATACCTCATCAGGCAAACACGCGCATCATCGAGGCAACCCGTTCTAAGCTGCATCTCTCGCCGGAGCAGACCCTTAGCACGGTTGCCGAATTCGGCAATTCGTCGGCGGCCTCGATCCCGTTTACCTGGTCACATTGTGCTCAAGCCCGCGATTTCTCTGGCGGCCAGCGAATACTTCTTTCCGCCGCAGGCGCCGGCCTGACGGGCGGGGCCATCGTCTACGGGCTGTGACAAATAACGAACAACAATCAGCGTCACGCTCATTGATTGCGCGATCGCGCGACATTGCATAGGCTCTTCCGATGAGCTTGCGAACGAGGGACCGACTATGAGCACCCAGATGGACAACGAAGCCGTATTATCGGCCAACGAAAATTTCTATGCCGTGTTCCGGTCTGGGGATTTCGCCGCGATGGACGCCCTCTGGTCGGCGCGCGACACAATCAGCGTCTATCACCCGGGCTGGCCCGGCATTATCGGCCGCGACGACGTCATGGCGTCCTGGTATCAGGTCATGGTCTTAGCCGACCCGCCTGAGATCTTCGCGCGCGAACAAAGCGTCATCCGCACTGGCCGCACGGCAATCGTGTTCTGCACGGAGCATGTCGGCGACCAGCAAATGACGGCGAGCAACGTTTTCGTGGAGGAAGAGGGAAAGTGGCGGATGACGAACCACCACGCCTGCCCGATCCCGCTGCATGTCGGCTCGGAAAACACTGACGACGAGAACCAGGCGGGTCGCAGGAAGCGCTGAACGAAAACCTCCGCCATCCCGGATCGCGGCAGACCAACCACAAAAAAACCAGCCCCGACAGGGCTGGTTTTTCGTTTCAAGACTTAACTGATCAATACCCGCCAAGATCACCGATGCCGGTTCTGACCGCCGAAGTCATTGTATTGCGAGCAGATCGAGCTCACCCGCGTATCATGCCCAACAAGCTGGCAGACCTCCTGCTTCTTGTTAGGATTGTTGCGGATTGACTTGGCGGAAACCCGCGACCCGTATTTCGCCGCAACCGCGGCCAGATAGTTGTCTTCGCAGTAGGGCGTCGACAGGTGGCCGACCCCTTTGATGATCTGATAAGGCCCTTTGCATCGGATCTTCGCCTCTGCCGGTACAGGCATCAGAATTGACGTACCAGCGATTAGCATCCCGAACGCAACGATACCTCGCGCAATTCTCATCATCGCATAACCCTTTCAACTTGCTTTGAGTGCAGCCGGGCTCAGCCCGCGCCGCCATTGCACTGACAATGCGCGACGGGGTCCGAAGGTTCAATTCAAGTCTCGGAGAGGTGTAAACGGATAATGTTTCGGGAGTTCGCTGCCGAGCAAAAAGCGTGGCAGGCAGCGGGCGATCCCCACCACCATTAGGAATCGACCAATCTTGACGCCCGAATGGTTTGCGCCTGACCGGGACTACGACCGGTCAGGACTGCAAAACGGCATCAGTGACCGGAGAACCCACGGCCGATCTCATCAGGCACCGTGTGGAAGATCACATCGAACTGCTTCATGTGTTCGGCGACTTCATCGTCGTTAACCGAACCATGCGTAGCAAAGACCGCCTTCACCTTTCGCCGCGCCAGGAAGTCGAGCCCGTCCGCAAACGCAAAGAAGCTATCGCTTGCCACGGCCCCGCCTTTGATTTCATGGCCGCGGTTGGCCCGCTTGGCCAGAATCACTGCCAGTTCGCAAGCACCCGCGCGCTCAGCTTGCCCGGCGGCGTTGGCGACGATCGTGCCCTTGTTTGCAATCGTGATCGTGTTGCTGGGGCTCGAAGCGTTCACGCCCCATGCGAGGCACATATCGGACACCAGTTCCTTGTCCCACTCTTTGGGAAAATCCGGGACGAACGGGTTGGGAGACTGCGTCAGCACTGCGCCACGCACCGAATGCGTGACCATGCTTGTCTTCATCGACTTGCTGCCAAGCTCACCCAGGGCCGGGTTGGCCAGCGTGTGGCAAACGCCCTTCTTTCGAATGAAATACTTCGCCGCCTGTTCATCGAAGTCCGGCGCAGCGATGCCCGAGAACGGCCGCGCGGCCGGCATCCACTGCCGCACGCGAAAACCAACCGGTTCGCTCATCGACACGTTGGTAACGAGAAACGCACCGAACGAGGCACGATAGTATCCATGAATGGCATCGTTGATAACGCGCTCTGTCGAACCAACCGCAGCGCTTGCAATATTGCTGTGCTCTACGAGAACCGCAATTTTCGGCACTGAGCCGTTGTTTTGCTCAAACGCAGCCGCAATTCGCGAGATCGCATCGATACCGCGATTGAGATCTTTCAGATTGACCCAGCCCATCGTGCTCAGCGCCGAGCTGATGGGCGAACCATCCGCCATCGTGAATCGTCCAAGCGCCAACGGATCCTGACTGTTTTCGTCAATATCCACAGTCGCGGTTTGCTGCGGGTTCTCGCCGTATTTGAGATCTTGCTTCACGTACGCTCAACTCCTTAGGAGTGGTGTCCCACATCCTATCTCATCCCTGTCGGCACAGTCGGTCTAGGCCGCACTGGCCGTTTCTCATTTCAATCCGTCCAAATTGGCACGAAACGAGGTTGCCCGTAAGAGGGGCAAAAAGAAGGGGTGGCAATCGCCACCCCTGTTGAACCTTATAACGTTTTCCGGGCCGTTATGACTTAACGATCTCCATCAGCTCGACATCGAACACGAGATCCTTGCCAGCCAGCGGATGGTTGCCATCCACCGTCAGCATGTCCTCGCTCACTTCCGTCACGATCAGATTGACACGCTGACCATCGCCAGTTTGAGCCTGCAGCATTCCGCCGACTTGCGGGTTGGCATCCTCGGGAAGCGCCGACCGGGGAACCTGCTGCACGCCTTCGGGATGGTGTTTGCCATAGGCATCCTCGCAGGCGACCTCGACAGTTGCTTTCTGACCGATCGTCATGCCCTGTATGCCACGGTCCAAGCCTGGAATAATGTTTCCGGCACCTAACGTGAACTCCAACGGCTCGCGACCTGCCGACGAGACAAAAACTGTACCTAACGCCAATCGCCCGATATATAATAAAAACACAGTATCGCCGGACTTGGCTTCGCTCAA
>CAYGRH010000135.1:0-8401 GCA_964352165.1 uncultured Hyphomicrobiaceae bacterium
CGAAAGCGTGAATCAGTCTCTCGGAGCAGAGCCTGATCGTTTGAGATTGAAGCCGATTGGGCATCGATCGAAAGCGTGAATCAGTCTCCCAGACCTGAGCCTGATCGTTTGAGATCGAAGCCGTTTGGGCTTCGATCCCTGCGCACCGGATCAAGCGGTGTTCGGTCTCCGCGCGGGCCCTTCGCGCACCACCAAAGATGTCAGCCAGTGTCTTTAGGACGGCTGTTGATCGTAGAGTTCAGGGGCATCAGGGTAGCACAACAAGGCGTCACGCTTACAAAACAGCACCCAGCTACTGGCATCGGCCGACCCGCCAATTCCATTGCCTGCTTCCGATGCTATCAGCTCATAGCCGTTGCCGAATGTGATCGAGCAATAACCTTCTCCAAAGTCCAGGCCGGCCACTTTGGCGCCAGCCAGTCTACCAAGCGCGCGTTCAATCTCTCCGGGACGGGAGAAGTGGTAGGCGACACCCTGGCCGAAGCGAATGAGTTCCCATTCGGTGTTGGTAAGCGTCAGGCTGTATTCGCCATAAGGCTGGTAGACGCGGCGCGCGGAAAATCGGGGAAACAGCCGCCCGAAATGCAGGACGATCGTGTCCTCGCTTGCCCTGTAGATCCGAGCGACCGGCTGACCTTTCAGTCCGTAAAGATGGCGGTTGAATTCGGAGAGCTGCACTGGCGCGGTTCCTGAAAAAATGGGCATCAACTTGAACACGCGGCGGTGTCTGCCGCGCCGTCATGAATTGAAAGGTCGTTGATGGTCGCCGACGTGCCCGAAAGCCGGTTCGAGCTGTCCCATGCGACATCGACGGATTGGAAACGGGCGCCCAGGGCATCGTAAATAAGCAGACGTCCCGCCAGGCTTTCGCCCGCTCCGGTGATCTCCTTGAGCACTTCAGTTGCCTGCAGCGTGCCGATGACACCAACAATGGCGCCCAGAACCCCGACCTCCGAACAGTTCGCCACCGTTCCCTCCGGCGGAGCCTCTGGGAAGATGCAGCGATACGTCGGGTAGGGCGTGCCGTCTTCGCGTTTTTTATGCGGCTTGAAAGTCGTGACGTAGCCGTCGAACGGACCGACCGCGCCAAACACCAGCGTCTTGGCTGCGAGGTAACACGCATCGGACACAAGGTAGCGCGTGGCGAAGTTGTCGGACCCATCACACACGATGTCGAAGCGCGAGATGATGTCCAGCGCGTTGCGCGCATCAAGGCGCGTTTCAAATGTCTCGACACTCACATACGGGTTGATCCGGGCAATCGTCTGCTTGCCACTGTCGACCTTCGGCACGCCGACGCTAGCCGTGTCGTGCAGGACCTGACGCTGAAGATTGCTTAGCGAAACGATGTCGTCGTCGACGAGACCGATCGTGCCCACGCCTGCAGCCGCCAGATACATCGCGATAGGCGAGCCGAGCCCACCCGCGCCGACCAGCAACACCCGCGCCGACTTTAGTTTCTGCTGACCGGCCCCTCCGACTTCGTGCAGCACGAGGTGGCGCTTGTAGCGTTCGATTTCTTCCGGCGAGAAAGACATGGGTTCCTAACGATTTCAATAAGTTGAGTAACTGTCGGCCTGGCGCGATTTTGGCGCGACCTTGGCGCTTTAGGCAACCAACTTGTTTGAGAACACGCTTAAATCGCGCAACCGTGAGCCTGCGTGGGGGAGTTGTGTAGTGCGAGAACCTGCGCCAACCCGTATTCAATAGTCGACAAAACGAAACGTTACGGAACGGAATGTGAAGACTTCCGGTCGGTGATCACCACAACATTTCGAGAAACCTCAACTGAAGGGACGAACCCAATGTCGGCAGCAGCACTCAACACAAACACTGAATCGCCCTCCGTATCATCCGGCATTACGACGCTAGTCCTGGGAGGCTTGGCGGGTCTGATGGTCTGGGAAGCATTTGCCCATGGCGTTGCCCCCCTTTGGATCGGCGGCCCGCTGGAACCGGCTGGTCTTATCCAGTCGGTCTTTGGCAGCGGACTAGTAAAGGGGATCATCGGTGACGTCGGACTGACGAAATCATCGGCTCAGTTCATGCATTATTTGACGGGCCTAGTGTTCTACCCGCTTGGGTTCGTCTTGATTGCGCGGCCATTGGTGCATCGCTTGGCACCGTCGATGCCGTGGTGGATAACAGCTGCAATTTATGGCGCAGCCCTGTGGGTATTTGCGCTGTACGCAATGGCCCACCTGATCGCCGGCTTCCCGCCCTTCCTGGGCTTCGGCCAGTTGGCCTGGGCCTCGCTTGTCGGGCACATCGCATACGGACTGGCGCTCGGCGCAATCGTTAATTGGCGTCAGCCGACGTAAGTGGCCTCGATAAGGCGCGGTCTCCATCATCGCCCATCTGCCGGCGTCGCGGCCTCCATGGCCGAGCGATGTGATTGATCCAGTAAACAAAAAAGCCGCTCCGGTAAGGGAGCGGCTTTCAAGCTATTCAGACTGCGCTCCTGAAAGAAGCGCTGTCGGATTAGTCGGCGCGGATGTTTGCAACAGCCGTTTTACCGGTGCGGCGATCCTGCTCAGTGTCAAACGACACTTTCTGTCCTTCGGACAGGCCATGGATGCCTGCGCGCTCAAGTGCGGTTGCGTGGACGAAAACGTCCTTGCTGCCGTCTTCAGGCTGGATGAAACCGAAGCCCTTCTGGGCATTATAGAATTTCACGACGCCATTCATCATTTTGGTAGTTCCTTTAGCTTATGCAGTGCGCGACAGAACGTGTCCCGCGTGACCCGCAACCAAACGGGCCTCTTGTCGATTTTTGGGGAGGCTCTGAACGTGCGCCTTGCTTTAGCAAAGGCGTAGCGGCCCGGTGTTCCGGCCAAAGTCGATGGCAGTTGCTAACAGTTTGTGTCTGCCACCGCTAGTACTTTCTATGAAAAACCGCGCAATTGTGATCGCCTGCAATAGCGCCAACAACTTAGCCATGCGCACACAAAGTACCAGGCTTCAGTCTGCCTTGCCGCCTTTTCTGCCGCCGGGCCCAGCCTTTTCGCCACCGGCACGGCGGCGCCCCAACATCTTGATGGCGGCCACTTCCCGGGCCCAGTCCTTGAACGGTTGCGCTGGCGAACCGCCCATGCGCGCGCCCGCCTCGACGTCGTTTTTGACATGCGAAAGTCCGGCGATCTGCGCTCCATCTCCGACCGTGACGTGACCGAGAATGCCTGATTGGGCTCCCATCACTACGAAATTGCCCAGGCGTGCCGAGCCGGCGATGCCGCTTTGCGCAACGATGATGCAGTGCTTTCCGATGACGGCGTTGTGCGCGATCTGCACGAGATTATCGATCTTTGTCCCCGATCCGATCATCGTGTCCATCAAGGCGCCGCGGTCGACCGTCGTGTTGGAGCCGATTTCCACGTCGTCTCCGATCAGAACACGGCCAATCTGCGGGATCTTTTCGTGCCCCTGCGCACTCATCGCAAAGCCGAAGCCGTCCTGCCCGATTTGCACTCCGCTATGAATGATGACGCCATTGCCGACAATGGCATGCGTGACCGTGGCGTTGGCACCGATATAGCCGTCCTTGCCGATAACGACGCGGTAGCCGACCACCGCCCCGGCGGCGACGGTCGTGCGCTCTCCGATGACCGCTTCCCGCCCGATAACCGCACCCGGTTCTATGATGGCCCCCTCGCCAATCTTCGCCGTCGCATGGATGAGCGCGCCGTCGGACAGTGCTGATGACCCCGCCGCCTTCGGCTTCAACGCATCTGAATAATATAGCCTCATGACCCGTGCAAAGGCCGCATATGGTGTGGCTGAGATCAAAACAGGGGTGGTCGCCGGTGCGCGCGCCGCAAAAGCCTTTGCCACGATGCATGCGCCAGCCGTTGTCTCGCTGAGGTGGTTGAGATACTTGCGGTTTTCAAAGAACGTCAGGTCCCGCGGCCCGGCATCCTGCAAAGGGCGCACATCCTCGATTTCCCGTTCGCAAAGGCTTTCGTCTGCAACATTAGCCCCGATTGCCTCGGCAATTTCGCGAAGTGTGAATGGCCCTGCCCGCTCGAAAAAGCCGGGGTGTTGCATGCTCGCTCCTACGCTCAGCGCGGGTCGCGTGAGCCAGTCCGTGTTTCTAGGGCATCCGCACTCGAACGCAAATCGCGCCCGAACGATATTTCCGTGACATTTCAGTGGCGTGAAGACGGGTTTGGCCATGAGACTGCGCCGCCCCGGCCCATGGAAAACCGTGTCGATTCCCGCAAGTGTATCAGCCCTTCGCACATTTCGCGCGTGAAAGCCGGATTGAACTTCAGCGTTGCCTTAACCGAGCAGGTTCTAACAGGCGCGACAAGTCGCAGATGGTCGCGATAGCCTAAGCTAGGCAACTGTCGTCGTTCCAGGACTCAAAAATAAACTTGGCAACGTGGATTGCCCCGCCGCTGCGCATAACCATTTGCCGTTGACTGGCGAATCCAAGCGGTGGTGTGATGACAGACTATGTCTTGCTGTTAGGCGGCTTTGTTCTTCTGGTCATGGGTGGTGAGCTGCTGGTTCGGGGGGCCGTGCAAACGGCAGAGCGCTTCGGCATGTCGCCACTGCTCATAGGACTGACGCTGGTCGGCTTCGGCACGTCGACGCCCGAACTCGTCACCAGTATCCAGGCCTCTCTGGCTGGGTCGCCCGGTATCGCCGTTGGCAATATCGTCGGTTCGAACATTTCCAACATCCTGCTGATCCTCGGCATCTCAGCGATTATTTCACCCATGGCCGTGGGATCACAATCCCTGTTTCGCGATGGCGGGGTCGTGCTTTTCAGCGCAATACTATTTGCGGTGATCGGCTTTTCCATGCCGCTCAACGGACCGGTGGGATCCGTGTTGCTACTTGGGCTGGCGAGTTACCTCTTTTATGCATACCGCCAGGAGATGGCCAATGCGCCTGCGGGCCATACTTCGGCATTCGACAAGGCCGAAGCCTTTGAGGGCGCACACATAGTCCCCATTCGCGAAGCGGCCGACGCAGACAGCACCAAAGTCAAGCAGAGCCCAAGCAGCACGCTCCTGCCGATCGGCATTGCGATCATCGGTTTGTTGGTCGTCGTCCTTGGAGGCAAACTGCTTGTCGACGGTGCAACAGGTATCGCCCGCTCGGCTGGCATCTCTGAAACCGTGATCGGCCTGACCATCGTTGCCGTGGGAACCTCCCTGCCCGAACTCGTGACCTCCGTCATCGCAGCGCTGCGCAAGCATGGGGACGTCGCGCTCGGCAACATCCTAGGCTCGAATATCTATAACATACTGGGCATTGGCGGCGTGACGGCCATCGCCGCTCCCACGACGATGCCGGCGCAGATTGTCCAGTTCGACAATCTCGTGATGGTGGCAGCCTCGATCCTGCTGCTTGTTTTCGCCCGCACCGGGCTGCGTATAGGCCGCCTGGAGGGAGCCGTGCTGCTGACGAGTTATGTGGCCTACATCTATTTCATCTGGCCCAAATAAGAATAGCCGGCCGGGTATGGCAACCCGGCCGGCCCAAGTTCTCGGTCCTCACCCTTCTGCCCTGAACGCTTGGCTCCTAACTCTCAACCGGGGCGAACAGGTCGCTTGAGAAGTAGCGCTCGGCCGAAGACGGCGCGAACGTGACGATGGTTTTTCCAACCATGTCCGGACGCGCCGCAATCGTGAGTGCAGCGGCGAGGTTGGCTCCCGTCGAGATGCCGCCGGGAATGCCCTCGACCTTCGCCAGCATGCGAGCAGCTTCGAATGCCGTGTCGTTTGCGACAGTGATGACCTCGTCGATCAGGCCACGCTCCAGGATGGATGGCACGAAGCCCGCACCGATGCCCTGGATCTTGTGCGGGCCTTTCTCGCCCTTTGACAGCACAGGGCTATCGGTTGGCTCGACAGCAATCACCTTCATGTCGGGATTGCGCGATTTCAGCACGCGACCGCATCCAGTCAGCGTACCGCCCGTGCCGACGCCGACCACCAGCGCGTCGATTTTGCCGCCGGTATCGGCCCAGATTTCTTCAGCCGTCGTAAGCTCATGAACGAGCGGGTTGGCCGGGTTGTCGAACTGGGCCGGGATCACCGCATCGGGAATAGTCTTCGCGAGTTCCTCCGCACGAGCCAGGGCCCCGCCCATCCCGGCGGGTGCCGGCGTCAGATCGAGTTCAGCGCCCAGATGCGTCAGGATTTTGCGCCGTTCCATCGACATCGATTCAGGCATCACAAGTATGATCCGGTAGCCTCGCGCAGCCGCGACAAAGGCAAGCCCAACGCCCGTATTGCCCGATGTCGGCTCAATCAGCACGGTTTTGCCCGGCGTAATGCGCCCTTGTGCCTCCAGTGCATCGATCATCGCCACGCCGATACGATCCTTGACCGAAGACAGCGGATTGAAGAACTCAAGCTTGATGAGGAGGTCGGCATTACTTTTGGCGGCAGCCATCAGGCGCGACAGCCGGACGAGCGGCGTATGCCCGATCGTCTCGGCAATGGAATCATAGACTTTACCCCGGCCCCACGACTTCGTTGCAGCTAGGGTCTTGATTTCCGGGTGCGGCTGGGATCCGGCGGTCGGCGGTGCAGGCGTATCGGTCATGGAGCGGGCCTCTTGGCTGAGCAGCGAATGGGGAAGCGGAAAAAGACCGCATTCATCTTGGCCGCCAACGTAGTCGTCTGCCCGCCGGGCGCAAGCGCGCTCGGATCAATTCGTCTTGCGCGATGCCTCGGCGGGCTTTGCCGGCGTTTTGCCGAACTTCGCATTCGCCTTTGGTTTTTTTGCCGAAGCCGCCGACTTTGCGGAATCCATTCCAGGCGCGCCGTTCTTGGCGCTACGTTTCGGTTTTTTGGTTGTCGCTGAGCTTTTCGGCGTTTCTGCCGATGCCCCGGTGGAACCGAAACCGCCTGCTCCGCGAGCCGTCTGAGTCACAGTATCGACCGCGACTAGAACAGCTTGAGTAACAGGGGCGATAACCAATTGAGCAATCCGGTCGCCGCGAGCAACCCGGAAGGGTTCGCTGCCGGCGTTGTAAAGGATGACGCCGATCTCGCCACGGTAATCGGCATCGATCGTGCCGGGCGTATTGAGCACCGTTATCCCATGCTTGAGCGCAAGCCCGGAACGCGGACGTACTTGCGCTTCAAATCCTTCCGGGATTTCCATCACCAGACCGGTGGGCAGAAGTTTGCGCTCACCGGGCGGGAGCATGACCGGCTTTTTCGCCGGAACGGCCGCTATCAGATCTAGCCCGGCAGCTCCCCGGCTTTGATAGGATGGCAAAGGCAAACCGCCCGCATGATCGAGCTGCTTGATGCCCACACGCAGCTCCGTCCCCAGTGCAGAACGCGAGCGCGACGACGCAGCCGATTTGGAACCCGGCTTCTTTTTGCTGACAGCTTTGGATCTCACGATTTGCGGCCCTTGAAGTGTGAGGCAATTCGCGAAACCAACGCCCGCGCCACCTCGGTCTTCGACATCTCCGGCCAACTCTCTGGCGCCTCACCGCTAACGATGTGCACAGCGTTGCGGTCCCCTCCCATCACGCCTGTGCCTTCCGAAACGTCGTTGGCAACAATCCAATCCGCGCCCTTCGATTTCAGCTTGCCACCGGCGAATTCCAGAACGTTGTGAGTTTCCGCCGCAAACCCGATGACAAGAGGCGGACGCCCGGACTTGAGCTTCGCCACGGTTTTCAGGATGTCCGGGTTTTCGCTCAGTTCCAGCTTTGGCGTGCGCGCACCCGACGCTTTCTTTATTTTCTCACCCGCAGCGTTTGCTACGCGCCAGTCGGCGACGGCAGCAGCAAAAATGGCGACGTCAGCCGGTAGAGCCGCTTTAACGGCAGCGAGCATGTTCTCAGCGGTCTCCACGCGCACAACGTCGACGCCGGTCGGATCAGGGATTGTCACGGGGCCCGAGACAAGCGTCACACGTGCACCTGCTGCCGCTGCAGCCGCAGCAATGGCGTGGCCCTGTTTTCCCGACGACCGGTTTGCGATGTACCGCACTGGATCGATAGGCTCATGGGTCGGCCCGCTCGTGATGAGCACATGACGGCCCTTCAGCTCCGCCCCGTTGCTGGCTGCGGGCGCGCCGGAGTTTGGCGAGGAATGCAGCGCTTCGATCGCCGCGACCAGTTCGCTGACTTCCGGCAACCGGCCCTGACCAGCTTCACCCTTTTCCGCCATTTCGCCGACGCCGGGTTCAAGAATGTGCAGTCCATCCACGCGCAACTGGGCGACGTTGCGGCTCGTTGCTGGATTGGACCACATCCGCGGGTTCATGGCCGGCGCAACAAGGATCGGCTTGTCGCTGGCGAGCAGCACGGCAGAGGCTAGATCGTTCGCCAGCCCGTGAGCCATCTTGGCAATCAGATCCGCGGTCGCAGGAGCAACGACGATAAGGTCGCTATCGCGGCCAAGACGGATGTGGCCGATTT
>CAYGRH010000136.1:0-8384 GCA_964352165.1 uncultured Hyphomicrobiaceae bacterium
CGCCAAAAACGGGGCCGACACCCCACCCCCCCCACAAAAAAAAAAAAACGCCCCCCCAAAACGACGGCGGGGGCCACGCCTCTCAATCGTGAGGCTTTACGGTTTTGCCGGGAAGTTACTGCTGGGGTGCCGGGGTTGTTGCTGGCTCACCTGCCGGGCTCGCGGCCTCCTTGGCCTTTTCATAGGCCTGACCGGCAGCTTCCTTGGCCTTTTCATAAGCCTTACCGGTTGCTTCCTTGGCCTTCTCATAGGCCGGGCCAGCTTCTTCCTTGACCTTATCGTAGGTTTCCTTCGCCGTCACCGCGCTCTTGTCGGTGAGTTCGCGGGCCTTTTCCATGGCGCGCTCAAGCAGGGACTTCTTCGGCTGCTTGCGTTCAAACGCTGGGACAGCTTTCAACATTTCCTGCGTGACACCGGCAAGCGTTACGATGGTCTTGCCATCCTTTTCCGAGAACGACAGGGCAACCAGATCGACGCCTACGCGCTTCTCCGCAACACCCAAGAACCCACCGGTTCCCATCACAACTCCAACAACACGATTCCAATCGTTGAGAACGATGTCTTCAATGTCGCCGATGATTTTGCCTTCGGAGTTATGAATTTTAGACCCGATAAGCACATCCTTGGCGAGGTACTGCTCTTCGGCCTGCACGTTCAAAAACGTGTTCTCCGGCAGCGCAACGGCGGCTTTGTCGCCGGCAGCTTCCTGCGCTAGCGCGGGAAGGGCAATTGCCATGGCAGCGCCTACTGCCAAAATCTTGGCCAGGAGTTTAGCCAGGAGATTGCCCTGCATCGATTTCGCGAATTTCATAGTCTCCAAATCCTCCGCACAGCGGCTTTCGATCCCGAACGGACCGGCACCTTTTTCACTTCACCTCTACGGCTTAACTGACAACGCAGCACGCCGCACCCCAGAACAGCAAATGCTAACTGGTCACCGGCCGGGATCTAGACAGACTCTGTGTCGGGAGCAAGTCAGGGCAAGTAGAATTCACTTTCGCCCGATGCGTCAATTTCGCGTCCCCAGCCGGCAAGCCATGAAATATTCCCCTGCTGGCATCCGTCAGTAACGGTAGCAACGCCCCTTGGATTGGAAAGTTGGGGAGAATCGGCCGGTGAACAACGCTAACATGCCCCCATGTTTGCAAAAATCCGCTGAAATACGCTACTTAAGCGGGTCAAGCGAGTGTCACGCGGTCAGCCGGTTCCGGTTGGCGGCGCTCGCCGTGCTGATCAAGCGCAGAATCATATGAGCAAGATCGCAGCACCCAGGTTCTCACGACGTAAGATCACATAACAAAAAAATCGGATCTAATCAGTGGCAGACAATTCCGACCAGAACGCCGCCGGCCCCAGCGACATCCGTCCGGTCTCCATAACCGACGAGATGAAGCGCTCGTATCTCGAATATGCCATGAGCGTGATCGTTTCGCGTGCGCTTCCCGACGTGCGCGACGGCCTCAAGCCCGTCCATCGCCGCATTCTGTTCGGCATGCACGAGATGGGCCTGGATTGGAACAAGAAGTACGTGAAATCCGCCCGTGTCGTGGGCGAGGTCATGGGCAAGTATCACCCGCACGGCGACAGCGCGATCTACGATGCGCTCGTGCGCCTCGCGCAGGACTTCTCGATGAGCCTGCCGCTGGTCGACGGGCAAGGAAACTTCGGCTCTGTCGACGGCGACCCGCCGGCGGCCATGCGCTACACCGAATCGCGACTGGAAAAGGTTGCGCAGTTTCTCCTCGACGACCTGGAGAAAGATACCGTCGACTTCCGTCCCAACTACGACGAGCAACTCGACGAGCCCTGCGTGTTGCCTGCCAAGTATCCAAACCTGCTGGTCAATGGCGCAGGCGGCATCGCCGTCGGCATGGCAACGAATATCCCGCCGCACAACCTCGGCGAAGTCATCAATGCCTGCATCGCCTTTCTCGACAATCCGGAGTTGGGTGTCGATGAGTTGATGGAATACGTGCCGGGTCCCGATTTCCCGACCGGTGCAATGATCCTCGGCCGCGGCGGCATCACGTCGGCCTACCACAAGGCGCGTGGCTCGATCATCATGCGCGCCCGCGTCGAAATCGAGGAAATCCGGAAAGATCGCCAGGCCCTCGTCGTGACCGCGATCCCCTATCAGGTCAACAAGCGCGTCCTGATCGAGAAGATCGCCGATCTGGTGCGCGACAAGCGCGTCGAGGGTATCTCCGACATCTGGGATGAAACGAACCGCGAAGGCATGCGCGTCGTCATCCAGTTGAAGCGCGACGCGGTAGCCGACGTCGTCCTCAACCAGCTGTGGCGCTATTCGGATCTGCAGACGACGTTTGGCGCCAACATGCTGGCAATCAACGGCGGCCGCCCCGAGCAGCTCAACCTGCGCGACATGATTTCTGCGTTTACCGCCTTCCGCGAGGAAGTCGTTACCAAACGCACAAAGTTCCTTTTGAACAAGGCGCGCGACCGCGCCCACGTCCTCGTCGGTCTCGGCATCGCAGTTGCCAACATCGACGAGGTCATCAACTTGATCCGGCGTGCGGCTTCTCCTGCGATCGCCAAAGACGAACTAATGACTCGCGACTGGCCGGCCCGCGACATCGCGCCGATGGTCGAGCTGATTGCCGATCCTCGTCATAAGGTTCAGGCGGACGGCACCTACAAGCTGTCGGAAGAACAGGCCAAGGCCATCCTTGAATTGCGCCTTGCCCGGTTGACGGCCCTGGGCCGCGACGAAATCGGCGACGAACTGAAAAAGATCGGCGAGGAAATCAAGGAATACCTCGCGATCCTGTCCTCGCGCATGCGCATCATCGAGATCATCAAGTCCGAACTCGCCGCCATCAAGGATGAGTTCGCCGTACCCCGCCGCACCGAGATCGTCGATGTGGAAGGCGAAGTCGATGACGAAGACCTGATCGCCCGCGAGGACGTGGTCGTCACGGTTACGCACAAGGGCTACATCAAGCGCGTTCCGCTTGCGACTTATCGCGCCCAACGCCGCGGCGGCAAGGGCCGCTCGGGGCTGACAACGCGCGATGAGGATTTCGTCACGCAGATCTTCATCGCTTCGACGCACACGCCTGTGCTGTTCTTCTCCTCGCGCGGCATGTGCTACCGCATGAAGGTCTGGCGGCTTCCCGCAGCAACTCCGCAGTCTATCGGCAAAGCGCTGGTCAATCTCCTCCCGCTTCAACAGGGCGAGTGGATTACGTCGATCCTGCCGCTGCCTGAGGATGCCGAGACGTACAGCGAACTCCAGCTCATGTTTGCAACGAAAACGGGCAACGTCCGCCGCAATGCGCTGACCGACTTCGAGACGATCAACCGCAACGGCAAGATCGCCATGAAGCTCGACGAAGGCGACCAGATTGTTGAAGTCGCAGTCTGCAAACCGGTCGACAACGTGTTGCTGACAACATCGAACGGGCAGTGCATCCGCTTCCCCGTTGAAGACGTCCGCGTCTTCAAGGGCCGCGACTCGGTCGGCGTGCGCGGCATTCGCCTGGAAGACGGCAACGAAGTTATCTCGATGGCGATCCTCACGAGCGTTGAGGCGACACCCGCCGAGCGCGCGGCCTATCTCAAACAGGCCGCAGCCCTGCGCCGCGCCTTGGCCGAAGAGGAAGATGATGCGGCTGAAACGGGCGCAATCGCTGAAACGGCGGAGGACCCAGCAGAGGCCGAAGACGCCGTTGAGCCAACGGAACTCTCGCCCGAGCGCTTCGAGGAATTGGCCGCAACCGAAGAGTTCGTATTGACGGTCTCCGTACGCGGCTTCGGCAAGCGCTCCTCGTCCTACGAGTACCGAACGTCGGGCCGCGGCGGCAAAGGCATCCTTGCGATGGTCGTCAACGACCGCAACGGCAAGCTTGCCGCATCTTTCCCCGTCGAGGATGCCGATCAGATCATGCTTGTCACCGACAAAGGCCAGCTCATCCGCTGCCCCGTCGATCAGATCCGCATGGCCGGCCGTAATACGCAGGGCGTCAGGATCTTCCGTACCGATGAGGACGAGAAGGTCGTGTCGGTCGAGCGGATTACGGATGTGGCGCCGCCGGAAAACGGTGATGATGAAGAAGGCGGCGAAAACGGTGAAGTTGCCGACGTCGGTGTAGCCGGCAATCCGCCCCCAGCCGCTTCAGCCGAAGACCCGGACGCGAACGCTGGCGACCCGGGCGAAGCGGGCGAGCCCGACACAGCTTGAATACGTAGCGGCGCGTTTCATACAGAGTGAAGCGCCGCTACCGCATCGCCGATCGGGCTCATCGCCTTCAGGCGGCCGATGTCGGAAACGATCAGCCGGTTGCGTCCCACACTGGTGACAAGGCCAGCGGTTTTAAACCGGGACATCACCCTGCTCAACGTATCCGCGTTCAGAGCAAGATAAGCCGCCATGTCTTTTCGGCTGAGCGGCACATCACACGCAACCGCCAGACCCTTCTGCTGGCCCAGCCGAAGCATGACTTCAAATAGGAAAGATGCCACACGCTCATCGCCGGAAAGCGAGGCCAGCGAAGCAGCGTGAAGCGCAAGCCGCGCCTGAAGTTGACCTGTTCTGTCCAACAGCCCCGCGGAAACTTCGCTGAACGTTTCTGCATCCGAAAGAATGGCCGTTCGCTTTGCGCGCAGCACATCGCACCGGGCCAAGGCCGTCAGCCGACCGAGCGGCAGGGGCGGCAGAAACGCCGAACGATACACATCACCTGGATACAAAAGCCCCAGCACGATGTGCGGCGTGTCACTTCCACCTGCCTCGATCAGCATCAAGCCCGATGTGACGGCGTAAAATGCATCGGCCCCTTCGGCGGCGGGTTCGATCCGATGATTCTGACGCAGCTGCATCCGCACGCCGACTTTTTCGAAAGCAGTCGTCAACATGTCCGGGTTGACGATGTTTACAAGCGACGGCGCATCGCCTGCCACCTGTCGCGCAGTTGCAGTGGTGGTCGACCCGTCATTTGTGATGCGATTTCTCATGGCCCTTGTCCGGTCCGCCGCATTGATCCGTTGTGGTTCGGCGAGCAGTCGAACAATCCTCTTCGAGGTGCAGCTTGGCTTTGATGATGGTCAAGGTTTCCTGCGATGCGACGAAGGGACCAGCCGGAATTTGGTCGAAAGGAAAACTAAATTCCGTCGACCCCGCACCCATCGGCTTCTCCCATTGACATGGATCAAATTTTTGCCGTGGCATACAGGCAACAGCCGTTGCTCTGTGGTTCGACTCTGACGTCCATCAGGAATTGACGGCAACTTACAGTCGAAGTCTTCGCCGGCTTAGGAGAATTTCATCTCGTAACAACTGACTCGGGCATTCGTGGCGGCAATTGCGCTAGGCATACGGATCCCGGAGGGGGACGAGAAATGAAACAGATTAAGAGTGCGATGCTCGCAGTGACGCTCGCAGCAGGCTTATCGGCTGGTGTCGCCGCCACCGCCAATGCAGGCGACTACTCCGGCAACTTCATGGTGCGCGCTGGCGTGTCGGTCGTGCATCCGCAGGATGACGTCAATTCACTTACGCTCGGTGCAGTCGATCTGAAGGCAGCCGGCGGTGATGCCGACATTTCAACGGAAGTCATCCCCTCGCTGACGCTGTCTTACTTCTTCACGAAAAACATCGCAGCCGAACTCTTCTGCTGCTTTGCCAAGCATCAGATCGAGGCCGAAGGCGCCATCGCCGGACTGGGCGAAATCGGCGACTTCTGGATCTTTCCGCCAGCCGTCACGCTGCAGTACCACTTTGACAGCATGGGTGGCTTCAAGCCCTACCTAGGCGCAGGCGTGCAGTACATCCACTTCTTCAAGGAAGAATCCAACCTTGGTTCGATGGATATCGATGATGCATGGGGTTTCGTTCTCCAGGCTGGTGTTGATGTTGAAATGGGCTCCGGCTGGTACCTGAACGCCGACGTCAAGAAGAGCTTCCTGGATACCGAAGCCACCTGGAATGCAACCGGTCTCGGAACCATCCGCGCCGACGTCGATGTCGACCCATGGATCTTCTCAGCCAACCTGGGGTACCGCTTCAATCTCTTTGCACCGCGCTCAGCGCCGATGGAGCCTCTGAAGTAATCGGGCGGTTAACGCGCCTGCCGTTTGCAAAAGGCCCGGCTCAGTCGGGCCTTTTCGCTTTTCAGTCTCCTCATGCCATGCTTCCGTCCTCTTGGCCGCGGCGCAAAACGGGCTGATGCAACCAAATGCATTGAGGAATCACGAGCATGTCTAGGATCGGTTTTTATTCAGGATCGTTCGATCCCGTCACACTGGGTCATACCGACGTTATTTCACGGGCGGCAGAACTGGTGGACCGGCTGGTCATCGGCATCGGCGTACATCCGTCGAAATCTCCGATGTTCACGTCCCAGGAACGCATGGAAATGCTGCGCACCGAAACGATACTGATTGCCGACAAGTCAGGCACCGAGATCGATATCATCACGTTCGACAATCTGGCAGTCGATGCGGCGCGATCCGAAGGCGCGACCGTTATTATTCGCGGCCTCCGCGATGGCACGGATTTCGACTACGAAATGCAGATGGCGGGGATGAACGGTTCGATGGCTCCCGATATCCAGACCGTATTCGTGGCGGCATCGCCCAGCGTCCGCCACATCGCGGCAAATCTCGTTCGCCAGATTGCGTTGATGGGGGGCGACGTTGCCGGCTTCGTGTCTCCGGAAATTTCCGAACGGATGGCAGAGGTTGCACGTCAGCGCACAAGAAGCTGAAGCATCATCGTCCGTCTGCCGCCGATAATTGTTGCCACTGGAAAATTGCAAGCAATCCATCAATGACGGCTACCGTGGCTCCCAACCCCGGCCAACCGCCCCACCTCTATGTTGCGCGCGATGCTTCAAGGCTTCATAAGGTCTGGCGCGGCCCAAACATCAACAAGGGCTTCGGCCGGAAACGGGGACGCAATCCCCCCTAATCACCACGACGTTCACGGCCAAAAGCCAGCCAAGGAGAACAGATGCGCCCCCTGATCATGACGCTCTTCGCGACTTCATTGCTGTTTGCCGCTGGTTGCTCGCAGCAGACAAGCATCAGCCCGCAGTCCGACAGTGCAGCCACGCCGGAGGCCGCCAGTGAAGGGACATCGCCTCGTGAGCGTGTTGTGATGGAACTGAAAACGGGCAAGGTCGTCATTGAGTTGCGTCCGGATCTTGCCCCGCAACACGTCGAGCGCGTCAAGAAGCTGGCCGGCGAGAAATTTTACGACGGGCTGACGTTCCACCGCGTCATTCCAAACTTCATGGCCCAGACCGGTGATCCCACCGGCACAGGCGGGGGCGGATCGAGCTATGGCGATCTTCCCGCAGAGTTCACCACCGAGCCCTTCGAGCGTGGAACCATTGGTGCAGCCCGAACGTCAAATCCGGATTCGGCAAACAGCCAATTCTTCATCACCTTTACGCGCACACCGCACCTGAACGGTCAGTACACCGTCTGGGGCCGCGTCGTTGACGGTATGACGCACGTAGATGCGATTGAAAAAGGTGAGCCGCCGGCCAATCCGGACAAGATCATCCGGATGTATATGGAGGGTGCCGGCTGATCGATCGTGCGCGCGCAACCGCCCGTCAGCACGGCACTCCGGGTGATGCAGGCCAGATTGCGTTACGCCAACAACTTGCGGCACGCGCCGTGACGGTCGATCGCGATATCGCACGCAAGCGCTCTAACGTTCTCGCAGCGGTCCGGGCGGTGCCTTCAGGCTTCGTAACGACGTACGATGCCATTGCAGCAGCACAGGATCTCATGCCGCGCCATGTCAGGCATATCCTCGCGGACATCGAGGCGGCCGAACTGGTCAATGTGCCTTGGCATCGGGTTGTCGCCATCGACGGCCAGCTTGACGCCAGCGACCCAGATCGGTTCAAACAACAAACAAAAGCGCTTCTGCTCGAGGGCGTCGAAATCGATGAGCAAGGCCGAATTCATGACTTCCTCAACCGCCTCACGCAGATCCTGGCGATTACGCGTATCGAAACGCCGGCACCACGGCGCAAACACTAGACATCGACCGGCAGATCGTGGCCCACGAGGCCAAATGCCATAAACCCCGAAAGCGACAATCAAAGGAGAGACCTGTGGCCGATATCAAGGACCCGGAAAACACACTCATCATCGAGACGACCAAAGGCACGGTTGTCATTGAAATGCGCCCAGACCTCGCCCCGGGCCACGTCGAACGCATCAAGACGCTCGCCCGCGAGGGTTTTTACGACGGCATCGTCTTCCACCGCGTCATCGAAGGGTTCATGGCGCAAACCGGTTGCCCGCACGGCAGCGGAACCGGCGGATCGAAACTTCCCAACCTGGCAGCCGAATTCAATTCCGAGCCGCATGTGCGCGGCGTTTGCTCCATGGCACGATCCTCTTCG
>CAYGRH010000137.1:0-8299 GCA_964352165.1 uncultured Hyphomicrobiaceae bacterium
TATCAGGTGGCGGTGTCCAAGAATCAGGAATTCGAAGTTGAGCTGACCGGATAGACGGCACCTTCGAAGAATGACGTCGATGACACGCCGTGCCTGCTGGCCTGGGAAATGAAGATTGGCGCGGATGAGGAACGTATTCTCGACTTTGGATACCGCGTTCGCTGGCCGGCAGCCAAGAAGATCGAATACGGCAGGTGAAATGAGCGGATCGCCTGCCAACAGGCAACGGCTTAGGCGAAGGTATGTGCGGTAAACACTGATCGTGGGTGCAGACTGAAGCAAAACAGCTTTGTCTGCGGCCAGCCTTTGTTATAGTGCATTACAAGCCCCGGTTTCGTCCGGGGCTTGTGCATGTCTGGAACCAGCTTAACCAGACGGCACACGAACTTGAATTCAGGCATGGTGACAATTTCCGGGGGGCAGAAGCGGCCTGCTGGCAGACCGTGCAAAGGGGCAGGGAATGTCAAACGTTGTGGTGGTCGGCGCTCAGTGGGGCGACGAAGGCAAAGGCAAGATTGTGGACTGGTTGTCGGAGCGCGCGGATATTGTCGTGCGGTTCCAGGGCGGCCACAATGCGGGCCACACGCTCGTCATCGGCGAGAATACCTACAAACTGTCGCTGCTTCCCTCCGGTGTGGTGCGCGAAAACAAACTCGGGGTCATCGGCAACGGTGTCGTTATCGATCCCTGGGCGCTGTGCGATGAGATTGCGCGACTTACCGCGCAGGGTGTCGCTGTCAGCCCCGCCAACCTGCGGATTGCAGAGAACGCAACGCTTATCCTGCCGCTGCACCGCGAACTGGATGTCATCCGCGAAGAGGCGGCGGGTGCAGGCAAGATCGGAACGACGGGCCGCGGCATTGGGCCGGCCTACGAAGACAAGGTGGGTCGCCGGGCTATCCGGGTCAACGATCTGAAAAACCTCGAGACACTTGGTCCCAAGGTCGATCGCATCCTGGTGCATCACAACGCACTGCGGGCGGGGCTGGGCAAGGAGCTTGTCTCGAAGGATCAGCTTATGCGCGAACTGACAGAGGTTCGCGACAAGATCCTGCCGTTCATGGATGTCGTTTGGGATCTGCTCGACAAGGCAAAGCGCCAGGGCAAGAGGATCTTGTTTGAGGGCGCGCAGGGTGCGTTGCTCGACATCGATCACGGCACGTATCCATTCGTGACGTCGTCGAACACGATTGCGGCGCAGGCTGCGACGGGTTCTGGCGTGGGGCCGAAGTCGATCGGCTTTGTTCTGGGGATTGCCAAGGCCTATACGACGCGGGTCGGAGCCGGGCCGTTCCCAACCGAGCTTGATGATGAAATCGGTCAACGGCTAGGCGAGCGTGGACACGAATTCGGAACCGTGACAGGACGAAAGCGCCGATGCGGATGGTTTGATGCGGCGCTCGTGCGTCAGACGATCAAGGTCGGCGGCATCGATGGCATCGCGCTGACGAAGCTCGACGTGCTCGACGGTTTTGAGGAAATCCGCGTCTGCATCGGTTATGAACTCGATGGCGAGCGGATCGACCGGTTGCCGGCAGGGCAGAACTCGCAGGCGCGCGTGAAGCCGATATGGGAGACGTTCGAGGGCTGGTCTGACTCAACTCGGGGTGCGCGGACGTGGGCTGATCTGCCCGCCCAGGCCGTCAAGTATGTGCGGCATATCGAAGAGCTGATCGAGTGTCCAGTGTCGTTGCTTTCAACGAGCCCAGAGCGTGACGACACAATCCTGATGAAAGATCCGTTCGAGGATTGAACATTGCCGGGGGTGGGTGCCGTCACGCTGGCCGGTCGGTTTGACACCGCAGTTAAGCAGACCAACGCGTATCCGACATCCGGTTGATGGCGAATACCTGTCCTATCCGCCAGTCGGCAACGTCGGCTTCAGCGATCTTGACGGGCTGCGGGTTGCGGGAACAGACAAGTTCATCGGCTAGAATGGCGACGGCGTGCGAGGGGGCCGTTTTTGACAGAGCGGCGTTTGAGCTGGCTTGGCTGCTGGCCGGTGGATTGACTTCGACGGCGTAATAGATCGCCTCGTTGCGAGGTTTTGATGCCCAGTCCCGCAGTGTCGGGCCGTCCGCCCCATAGTTTCCGACACGGCTTAGGAAAAATTCCAGATTGGTGAAGGCGTAGTCCATTTCGGCAAGGCTCATGTCCGAGATGTCGGCTGCCTCAATGTCGCCGCGCACCTGCCGGATGGCGTGGCGGGAGGCGGCCAGTATTTCTCCCGGCTCAGCCTGACTGATGGCCAGAAGGACCGCCGGGCAAGGGCTTGTCACAAACGGGATGTGCGAACATTCTTCGAGACTGCGCAGGATGGGGACGGTGTCGGGTGGTGAGGTCATGTTCTGGTGTTCTCCGGCTTTTCAGTAGACCTGAACGCGCACGCGGCGGAACCGGACCTGTGACCCAGTGGAGTTCGCTGCTTTTCGGGTCACTTTCACGGCCCAATCTCATTCCGCTACCTGATGGCTGCGACCTGTCCGTGATATTGGGCCAACGCATCTGGTTGCAGTTCGCGGGCCAGGAGACGCGCTGGATCAACCGGACCCGGCATTGTGATCTGCCCCGGTTTGACGGCTTGATAGCCGTGGCGGCCATAGTAGGAGAGATTGCCGACGAGTAGGATCAGCCGATGCCCGTTGTTGCGCGCTTTCTCGGCTGCGGCTGCCAGCAGGCTTGCCCCAACGCCCTTGTTGGAAAATGCGGCCTCCACGGCCAGCGGGCCTAGCAGCATCGCTCCCGGCGTGCCGCCAATTGTGAGGGGTGTCATGCGCACGGCGGCGATCAACTCGCCGGCGTTACGGGCCAGCAGGCAGCTGTCTGAAATCGGGGGTGTGCCCTCGCGTACGCGGTAGGCCGTGCGCGCGAAACGCCCGGGACCAATGACGCGCGCATGCAACGCAGAAATGGCTGACAGATCGCTCTCGCTGACAGGAACGATCTCTAGTGTCGTAGTTGGTTGTGCTTGCGACATGGATGGTATTTGCATTCCGGCTAATTGCGTCGGGCTTCGTTAGAGAACAGCGCGCGCAGATATCACGCCAGCGCAACGGGGTCCAATAGTGATGGAGATTGCCGGGGGCCGGTGGTTTCGGCAAATTTGTTGCGCTGCCGTTCCATGACTACCACAGCGCGTTGGGGCGATCCTTGTTGAGGACCTCGAACAGCCGCTTTCTGGTCGATGGGGTGATTTCTTCTGGCAATGAATCTTGAGCGAAAAAGCCGTGCTCGGCGATTTCATGGTTCGGGCGGGGAGGAACGGGTTGAGACCACTGACGCACGACGAACAGCGCGACATGGTCGGATGGGAAGAAATTGAAGTTGGGGTAGATCGCAATGAGGTGCGGCTTGCGGTCGAGAATAATGCCGGCTTCCTCGCGCAAGTCGCGAGCAAGTGCTTCTTCGATGATCTCGTTTTTTTCGACGCCGCCGCCGGGAAAGTGCCAACCGGGGCGGTATGTGTGGCGGATCAGAAGGACGCGGTTGTCAGCGTCAAGGATGCACCCCTGAGCGCCCAGGGTGAGCGCGCGTGTCAGCCGCCAGTAGCGCTGCATGGCAAATGCTATCAACGATCTTGATGCCAAGCCTTGGCTCCTTCATGGCCCGAAGTCGAATTATGATTTACGGGCCGTCGTGTGACGTTGCGGGCAGCGGCCTTCTTGAGACGGCTCGTGCCCGGGCAATTGCTTGCCGACTGTCCGGCTTACTGTTCGGCTCATTGGCCTGCCCATTGCGCTGCAGATAGGCCTTCTGTCACAAATTTTCGCGATTATCCGGGCCGATGCAAGTGTTCAGAGTGCGTCATGTCATGACTTTAGGTGGGTTTTACGTTTCTTGCGGCATGAGCGAAATGCAATTGTCGCTCCGTGACTAAGGCCGCGGACACGAAAGACCGGGAACGGCATGATGCAAAAGGGGTTGGGGAAGGAATGACAGGTGAATCGAGGGCTGCGATCGGCTTTTTTACCATCGCGCACATGTCGGATCTTCATCTCGGGCCGTTGAAAGGATTTACGCCATCGCATTGGGGTGTGAAGCGCGGGCTTGGCTATCTCAACTGGCAGCGCGGCCGCAAAAACCTGCACCGCGCGGATGTCGTGGCGATGCTGGTCGAAGACATGAAACGGCACTCGCCGGACCACATCGCGGTGACGGGTGATCTCGTGAACATCGGCTTGCCCACCGAGATCGAGGCAGCGCGGGGTTGGCTGGAGGCGCTCGGACCGTCAAGCGACGTTACGGTGGTTCCTGGTAACCACGATATCTATGTGCGATTGCGCAGCGATCCGGGCGTTGCGCGGTGGCTTGATTTTATGAGCGATGATGATGCCGCCGGTGAGGCTGCTGACCGCATGGCATTTCCCTTTGTGAGGAGGCGGGGTCGCGTTGCGATCGTGGGTATGAACTCTGCGCTTCCAACGGCGCCATTCGTAGCGGCGGGGCGGGTGCCGGACGATGAGCTCGCGGCCATGGGGGTTGTGCTGGGGCGTTTGAAGTCGGAAGGTCTTTGCCGTGTGGTGCTGATCCATCATCCGCCTCTTCCGGGACAAGCGCCTGCGATCCGTGGATTGCGGAATGCGCCAGCTTTTGCGGCGATGCTTCAGCGCGCAGGGGCAGACGTCGTGCTCCATGGCCACAACCATACGAACTCGCTAGCTTGGGTCGACGAAGAACATCGCCGGGTGCCCGTTATCGGTATTGCCTCAGGCTCTGTCGCTCATCACCACAAGGGGTTGCCGCTTGCGCGCTATAACCTGGTGCGGTTTGGTTTTGGCGGTCCTCCCGGCGAAGATAGCTCGGCTGAGGATTTCAGCTCATTGCAATCCATCGAAATTATTGGGCGCGGACTGTCAAAGCCTGGTGGCGATATCGTCGAGCTTGATCGTCAGACCCTCGATTTAGCAGACTGAATCTCTTCGACTGAGTAAAAATACACGTATATACGCGCATTCTTCTTGCTGACGTGGTCATGCTGGGTTACGCCGGATGAGTGCGTCGTGACCTGGATCATCGCGATGTGAGTGCGCGCTGTCGAATTTTCGGTCCGGCTTGTCGGCACACAACTGCGGTTAGACAGAGTTCACCGGGATATCTCATCGTGAGGAACATCAAAGGCGTACCGGATGCTTCGCTGTGCTATTGCACGCCGCTTCGAAGAGGAGCGCGGGCGGTCACGAACGCATACGATGCCGCGTTGAAGGATACGGGTTTGACCGTGGCGCAGCTTGCGCTTCTGCGAGGATTGTTGCGGATTGGCACGCCGACGATCACCGAGGCCTCCAACGTCCTGGCGCTTGATCGAACGACGTTGGGCCGGAACCTGCGTTTGCTTGAGACGGCAGGCTTTGTCGAGCAGCGGATTGGCGAAGACGATAAGAGATCGCGGCGCATCTTCGTGACCGCATCTGGCTTGCGGATGGTGCGCAAGGGTTATGCGGCCTGGGAGGCAACGCAGTCTCGGCTTGAAGCGGCTGTTGGGGCAGCGTCGTTACGGCAGCTCAAGTCACTGCTGGCTATCGTCGAAAAAGCCGCCGTCAATCTTTGCCACGAGAACGATCCAGACCCTGCGCCGGAGCCTTTTCCTGCAGCAGGCGATCATCATTGCAAAACGGAGAGCGTCTGATGCAATCGCCGAACGAGCGCGCCGGTCTAAGCCAGCGTTCCTCCATGCCAGCGTTATGGATTGTGGTGCTGGCTGCGGCGGCAACTGCGGGCATCGGCATGGGTCTGCGGCAGGTGATGGGGCTTTACCTCGTTCCGGTTTCCCAGGAATTGGGGCTAGGGCGCGAGGTGTTCGCTTTCGCCATCGCCATTGCCAATATCGTTTGGGGGGTAGCCGCACCGTTTACGGGCGCCATCTGCGACAAGTACGGGACGGGCCGTGTCGTGGCGTTTGGTGCGCTGTCGACGGCGGCTGGGATCGTGCTGCTCTATCTGGCGAAAAGTGAAATCGAACTGTTCGTTTCAGGTATTTTCCTAGGGCTGGGTGTTGCTGGCGCGGGCGTGAATGCGGTTGTTGGTGCTGTCGGCCGCGCCTCCACTCCGGAGAACCGGACGTCGGCTATTGCCAGTGTCGGCATGGGCAGCGGTTTCGGCATTTTGCTGGCGCTGCCTTACACGCACCTCTTGATGGAAGGGATCGGCTGGCAGGCGAGCCTGCTTGTGCTGGCCGGGACGGCGCTCCTCATTCTGCCGCTTGCCATCCCGTTGAGCGGTCGGCCCGCGCCGCACGATGCCACCGTCATGCCGCAATCCATCAAGGCGGCGCTCGTGGAGGCATTTCGCTATCCCAGCTTCTGGATGCTGAACGCGGGATTTTTTGTGTGCGGGTTTCATGTCGTGTTCTATGGCACGCACCTGCCGGCCTTCGTGGCCGACCAAGGGCTGGGTCCGGAAGTTGCTGTATGGGGCTTGGCGGCTGTTGGGCTTGGCAACCTGGTGGGGACGTATCTGGCGGGGCAATGGGGCCGGTTTTATTCCAAGCGCATCGGGCTAAGCATCATCTACATCGGCCGAGCAGTTGTCTTCCTCGGGTTCCTTTATCTACCAATCACGGCCACAACAGTGATCGGCCTTAGTGCAGCTTTGGGCCTACTCTGGCTGTCGACCATTCCGTTGACGAGCGGGCTCGTTGCGACCTTCTTTGGCGCGCGCTGGATGACGATGCTGTATGGCGTCGTCTTCTTTTCGCACCAGGTCGGTTCGTTTTTCGGTGTCTGGCTGGGCGGGGCGATTTACGATCGCTTCCAATCGTACGATGCGATGTGGTGGATTTCCGTGGCGTTGGGCGTTCTGGCAGCCTTGGTCCACTGGCCCATCGTGGAGCGGCCGGTGGTGCGCGCGCAGCCGCAACCGGCTGGAGAAACGTGATTAATTAACGCAGGCATCCGAGGGGTCACGTCCGTAAAAGTCGGTGACGAGAGTGCCTGTTTTGATGTAGGTTTCCGGCATGGCTAGCGAGATACAACATCAACATGACGACGGGGTGGACCAGCAATGGCCCATTGGCGTTGTTTGGGCGATCAGGATCTTTGCTGGCGGGCTTATCGCCGGTGGACTCTACCTCTTGGCTGTTCGTGGCGATGTGCTCCTGCAAGACCTGTCCCGGATCGCTGCTCTGATCTGCGGCTGAGGGTTGAGCCTGTGGTTGAGTGTCTGGGCGCTTAAAGTCAGCAAAGCCGTTTAATGTCAGGGCATGCGGAATGAGCGAACAAGAAGGCAAGCCTCAGCGTGCGACCGGCAATGAGGCGGGGCTAGGTGGGGGCAACGAAATTAAGCCACCTTTCGTGCGGGGGCGGACCGCAGGCCTCCTTTTCATACCCTTTTGCATCATCATTTTTTGGGCGGTGCTGATTGCCACGCCGAAGCGTGCCGAGCCGCGGCTGGTTTCCGATGATGCGGCCTCGTCGGTGGGCCAACCTGCGGCTTCCCCTGAAGCACAGTTCAAAACCGTTCAGGATCAGGGGGCAAGCGCTGCCGGTGCAGCCGAAGTGAGCGTTGGGGCTTTGGTCAATGGCGTCGCGCCCCCTACGCCCTGGCTTGCTCTTGATGCTGAAACCCTGCTGACCCGCATCGGTGTCGGTTCATGCCTGCATCAATTGCAGCCTCAGCCGATCTGGCAAGGCGTGCTTGGTTTGAACAAGCGGCCTGAGTTGTTTTTGATGGTCGGCGACAACGTCTACGGTGACGTCAAGGGGCCGGATATGTCGCCGCTGATTGAAGCCTATCGTGCGCAGGGGACGAACTTTGAGTTTTCGAAAGCTCGGGCCGCCTTCCCGTTCCTGGCGACATGGGACGATCACGATTTTGGGCTCAATGACGGTGGTGGGGACTTCGCGTTCCGGGACAAGGCGGCGCGGCTGTTCCACGAGTTCTGGCAGATGGTCCCGGAGCGACCGCCGCAGGATGGCATTCATCATGCCCGGATCGTGGGGCCGCCGGGCAGGCGCGTTCAGTTCATCATGCTCGATACGCGCTCATTCCGGTCGGCTTTGACCCGCAAGGGACCGGGCAGCACGTTTGCGCATTGGGGCAAGTACGAGCCCTCAGGTTCTGGAAGTCAGCAGATGCTGGGGGCGGCGCAGTGGGCGTGGCTTGAGGCGCAATTGCGCCAGCCGGCAGAGGTGCGCGTCATCGTTTCGTCCGTTCAGGTTGTGGCTGAGGGCCATGGTTTTGAGCGTTGGGGGAACCTGCCCAAGGAGCGTGATCGCTTCGTCTCTCTGCTCGAAGCAAGCGGGGCTGCAGGTGTCATCTTGCTGTCGGGCGACCGGCATGCGGGCGCGCTTTATTCGCGTAC
>CAYGRH010000138.1:0-4062 GCA_964352165.1 uncultured Hyphomicrobiaceae bacterium
CATCTTCGGGGAACGGTCAAGCCTGCGTTGGCTACCGATTATCCCGAAGTCGGCCTTTATCATCCAGACGCCGAAGGCCGTATCGCTGAGCGGATCGAACGCCTCCCGGCCGGTGGCGCATCGGGCACCGTCGGCGTCCTAATCCTGCGCTCTTATGTTTTGGCCGGAAATACAGGCCACTACGATGGAGCGATTGCAGCACTTGAAGCCAAGGGGCTGCGCGTCATCCCGGCATTCGCCGCTGGCCTCGATGCCCGCCCGGCAATTGAAAAGTTCTTCATGACTGGCGGTCGGCCGAACGTTGACGCCGTGATCTCGCTGACCGGTTTCTCGCTCGTCGGCGGCCCAGCCTACAATGACTCCAAAGCGGCAGCCGAAATGCTGTCCAAGCTTGACGTCCCATACGTTGCAGCCCATCCGGTGGAGTTCCAGACACTTCAGGAGTGGGGCGCATCCGATCGCGGCCTCTTGCCCGTTGAAAGCACCATAATGGTTGCCATCCCCGAACTGGATGGCGCAACCGGCCCCTCCGTTTTTGGCGGTCGCACTGACGGCAGTGGAGAAGCGTGTCACGGCTGCGATCATGAATGCACATTCCCGAACGCAAAAGCCCGCGACATGCAGGTCTGTGCGGAACGCGTTGAGATGCTTTCGGGCCGCGTCGCCAAGCTGATTGCTCTGCGCAAGAAGGAGCGCCGCGATCGCAAAATCGCAATGGTCCTTTTCAATTTCCCGCCGAACGCCGGCAATACCGGCACGGCCGCATACTTGTCGGTCTTTGAATCGCTCTACAACTCCATGAGCGCAATGAAACAGGCCGGCTACAGCGTCGACCTGCCCGCTTCCGTCGATGCGTTGCGCGAGGCTGTAATCGAAGGTAATGCCGCCCGCTTCGGAGCCACGGCCAATGTGGCAGCGCGCATCTCCGCCAACGATCATGTCCATGACGAAAAGTACCTGGGCGAGATTGAAGCCCAGTGGGGTGCAGCCCCCGGCAGCCAGCAGACCGACGGCAGCTCGATCTTCGTTCTCGGCGCACATTTCGGAAACGTCTTCGTCGGCGTCCAGCCAGCCTTCGGCTACGAAGGCGACCCAATGCGCCTGCTGTTCGAAAAAGGCTTCTCACCGACCCACGCATTCTCAGCCTTCTGCCGTTGGCTGCGCGAAGATTATCAGGCCGACGCGGTTTTGCACTTCGGCACTCATGGAGCGCTCGAATTCATGCCGGGCAAGCAGACCGGCCCGTCGGCAAAGTGCTGGCCAGACCGCCTGATCGGCAATCTGCCGAACTTCTACCTGTACGCCTCAAACAATCCATCCGAAGGCATGATCGCCAAGCGGCGCGCTGCCGCAACGCTGATAAGCTACCTCACGCCGCCCGTGGCGCATGCCGGACTCTACCGCGGTCTGGTCGATCTCAAATCGGCAATCGAACGCTGGCGCGGTCTGGGGCCCGATGAGGCAACGGAACGCGGACGGATAGCAGAACTCATCCAGGCGCAGGCAGCCGCAATGGAATTCTGCGCGCCCGAACCGGCATGGGATAACGGCGAGCACGCCGCCCGGATCGCGGGTCTGGGAGAAGAGATCCTCGCCCTCGAATACACACTCATTCCGCACGGCCTCCACGTCGTCGGAGCGGCTCTGACACAAGATGAGCGCGTCGACATGCTGATGTCGGTCGCCGAGGCAACCCATGGCCTGCGCATCGAGCGCGCCGTCATAGAAGCGATCGTCTCAGGCGCTACGCCGAAAGCTGCTCTCGCGGCTTCAAACATGGGCGCTGATGATGAAACTCTCGCCGCTCTCGACGAACTCAAGGCAACCGACGCGCTTCTTGCCGAGGACCATGAGCTTGCTGGCATCCTGCACGCACTAGACGGAGGGTATGTTGCGCCTGCGCCCGGAGGCGATCTGCTGCGCACGCCTGACATTCTTCCAACAGGCCGTAACCTGCACGGCTTCGATCCCTTCCGCATCCCAAGCGCCTACGCCCTCAAGGATGGCGCAGCCCAGGCAAATCGCCTGATTGAGCGCCACATGGCAGACGGCAACAAGCTGCCCGAGTCGATTGCCATCGTGCTGTGGGGCACTGATAACCTTAAGAACGAAGGCGCACCGATTGCCCAGGTGTTGTCGCTCCTTGGGGCACGTGCGCGCTTCGACAGCTATGGTCGGCTGTGCGGAGCAGAACTGATCCCGCTTGCCGAACTTGGCCGTCCGCGCATCGACGTCGTGGTCACCATGTCCGGCATCTTCCGCGATCTTCTACCGCTTCAGATCAAGTTGATTGCCGAAGGCTGCCACCTGGCGGCAACGGCTGATGAGCCATTGGATCAGAATTTCGTGCGCAGGCACGCGCTGGAATATCAGCGCCAGCACGGCTGCGACATGGAAACGGCCTCGCTGCGGATCTTCGGCAACGCAGATGGTGCCTACGGCTCCAACGTCAACAATCTGGTCGAGAACGGTCGCTGGGACGAAGAAGACGAACTGGCTGAGACCTATACGAAGCGCAAGAGCTTCGCCTACGGCCTCAACGGCAAGCCGGTCCAGCACACGGCTTTGCTCGACAGCGTGCTGAAGGACGTCGACCTCGCTTACCAGAACCTTGACTCCGTCGAACTGGGCGTCACGACGGTCGACAACTACTTCGATACGCTCGGCGGCATCTCGCGCGCTGTCACACGAGCGAAGGGCGGCGTCGCAGCCCCCGTTTACATCGGCGATCAGACGAGCGGCAAGGGTGCAGTGCGCACGCTCAACGAACAGGTGGCCCTTGAAACCCGCACGCGCGCTCTCAACCCCAAATGGTACGAGGCCATGCTCAAGCACGGCTACGAGGGCGTGCGCCAGATCGAGGTCCACGTCACCAACACGATGGGTTGGTCGGCCACCACAGGACAGGTCGCACCCTGGGTCTACAAGCAGATCACCGAAACCTACCTGCTCGACCCCGAGATGCGCGCGCGTCTCGCCGAGCTCAATCCGACAGCCTCAGCCAAGGTCGCAAGCAGGCTGCTTGAAGCACACGAACGCAATTACTGGACACCCGATGCCGAGACGCTCGCAGCCCTGCGCGCGGTCGGCGAGGAACTCGAGGATCGGCTCGAAGGTATCGAAGTGGAGGTTGCCGCATGAACGTTATGCTGAAATCCGGTTGTGGAAGCTGCGCGCCCGATGGCCGTATCGATGGCGAGGGAAGCGTGCAGGTGCACCTTGATCCGACCCAGAAGATCGGCACGGCTCAGGTCTTTGCCATCTACGGCAAGGGCGGCATCGGCAAGTCGACGACATCGTCGAACCTGTCGGTTGCGTTCTCGAAGCTGGGCAAGCGCGTCCTGCAGATCGGTTGCGATCCAAAGCACGACTCGACCTTTACACTGACGAAGCGAATGATCCCGACCGTCATCGACATCCTCGAGCAGGTCGATTTTCATTCCGAGGAGCTTCGCCCCGACGACTTCATGTTCGAAGGCCATAACGGCGTGATGTGCGTCGAAGCAGGCGGCCCGCCCGCCGGCACAGGCTGCGGCGGCTACGTCGTCGGTCAGACCGTGAAGCTCCTGAAAGAGCATCACCTGCTGGAAGACACCGATGTCGTCATCTTCGACGTGCTCGGAGATGTGGTCTGCGGCGGATTTGCAGCCCCCCTCCAGCATGCCGACCGCGCGATGATCGTCACCGCGAACGACTTCGACTCCATCTTCGCGATGAACCGCATCGTTGCCGCAATCAAGGCGAAGTCCAAGAACTACAACGTCCGGCTCGGCGGCGTGATTGCCAACCGCAGTACTGAAACCGATGAGATCGACCGCTTCAATGAAGCCGTCGGCCTTAAAACGCTCGCTCGCTTTCCCGACCTCGACATCATCCGCCGGAGCCGCCTCAAGAAACAGACGCTGTTCGAAATGGACCCGACCGAAGAACTCCTCGCTGTCCAGCAGGAATACCTTCGCCTTGCAGCAGGCCTGCTCGCAGGCGACGAGCACTTCGACGCGAACCCCATGAAGGATCGCGACATCTTCGACTTCCTTGGCTTCCAGTGAGCAGGACCGCACC
>CAYGRH010000138.1:4072-8295 GCA_964352165.1 uncultured Hyphomicrobiaceae bacterium
CCTGGAAGCGCCTGACGTCCGATGCACCCGTAAGCTCGATCCGCGCCACCGTGCGCGCCGGTCGTGACCGGATGCGTGACAAGATGTTGGCCAGTCTTCCAGCCGATCTGAACGGCCGCCGCATCCTGGATGCGGGCTGTGGAACCGGCGCAATGTCGGTCGCTCTTGCCGCCCGCGGCGCAGAAGTCGTCGCAGTCGATCTTGCAGCGAACCTCATAGAAATGGCGCGCGAACGCACACCAGCCGACCTCGGCGGCGGCAGCATCGAGTTCATGACCGGCGACATGCTGTCAATTTCCGAGGAAGGTTTCGACTACGTCGTCGCAATGGACTCCCTCATTCATTATCCAACGGCCGACATCGTCAGCGTGCTTGAGCGGTTTGCTGCCAACACCAGTTCAGCCATCGTGTTCACATTCGCTCCGCGCACGCCGGCATTGACCCTCATGCATGCTGCCGGCCGGTTTTTCCCGCGGTCGGATCGAGCGCCTGCCATCGAGCCAGTCTCCGAACGTAATCTGCGGAGGCGCTTCGACGCGTCCCCCATCCTGGCAGCACACGACGTCGCGATGAGCCATCGCGTCACCAGCGGTTTCTACATGTCACATGCGTTGGAGCTGCGGCGTAAATGAACGTGCTGAGGGACAAGGTCGGGAAGATTATCGCGGGCCTGGGCCCCGATATGCTTCCCTTTGCCGATGCGGCGTCAAAGGAGCTGCCTCTCGGCAGGCTGCTGCGCCTGTCCCTGTTCCAGGTCTCCGTCGGCATGGCCCTCGTTCTGCTGACCGGCACGCTCAATCGCGTGATGATCGTCGAACTGGGCATGTCCGCCTGGATCGTCTCGCTGATGGTCGCCCTCCCGATCATCTTCGCCCCGCTGCGCGCGTTCATCGGCTTCCGTTCGGATTGGCACCGTTCCGCCTTCGGCTGGCGCCGCGTCCCCTACATCTGGTTCGGATCGATGATGCAGTTCGGCGGGTTCGCCATCCTGCCTTTCGCGCTCCTGGTCATGACGATGGATCAGCCGGATAAAGCCATCTTCGGTCAAATCTTTGCCGCCGTAGCTTTCCTTCTGGTCGGGGTTGGCGTGCACACCACGCAGACAGCGGGCCTTGCCCTCGCCAACGATCTGGCCCCGCCGGAAAGCAGGCCCCGCGTCGTCGCTCTACTTTACGTGACGCTGCTAGGCGGCATGGTCGTCAGCGCGTTGGCGTTCGGCTTTTTGCTCGAAGACTTCTCCAATACCCGCCTCGTCCAGTGCATCCAGGGCGCAGCCGTTGTAACGATCCTTCTGAACTCGATTGCCCTGTGGAAGCAGGAGGCAATCGACCCCGTCCGCGCCGCCGACACCACCCCTCCTCCGCGCTTCCAGGACTCCTGGCGCACATTCCTGGCGGGCGGTCGCGCAAGCCGCCTTCTGGTCGTCGTCGGATTGGGGACGGCAGGCTTCACGATGCAGGACATTCTGCTTGAACCCTACGGTGGACAGATCCTCAAGCTCTCCGTCAGCGCTACCACGCAACTCACCGCATTGATGGCCGCAGGCGCGTTGGCCGGCTTTGCATTGGCCGCGCGTTCTTTGGGCCAAGGCGCTGATCCGTGCCGCTTGGCAGCGACCGGCGCACTCGTCGGGCTACCCGCTTTTAGCGCCGTGATCTTCGCAGCTCCCCTCGAGTCCGCACTGCTGTTTCGCATCGGCGCAACCATGATCGGATTTGGCGGCGGCCTGTTTGCCGTTTGCACTTTGTCAGCTGCCATGATGCTTGCCCGTGACGGTCAAAGCGGTCTGGCACTGGGTGCCTGGGGCGCGGTTCAAGCAACCGCTTCCGGGCTTGCCATCGCCCTGGGCGGCGGCATTCGCGATTGGGTTTCATCGCTCGCCGAGCACGGCGCATTGGGCCCCGTGCTCAATAACGCGGCTGTCGGCTACAGCGTCGTCTACCACATCGAAATCGCACTTCTGTTCGCCACTCTCATCGCAATAGGACCGTTGGTCAGGCCACTGGGCGCTGAACGGCGGAAGGTTCAATCAAGCTTTGGCTTGGCAGAGATGCCCGGCTGAAAATCCAACCCGAAGGAGGTTGCTCCAAAATGTCCGCTGCAATCACAAGTCATATCGATGTCGCCCAGGTGGCCTTGTACGCCTTCTGGATCTTCTTTTTCGGATTGATCTTCTATCTCCGCCGGGAAGATCGCCGCGAAGGCTATCCGCTGGAATCCGAAGTGACCGGTCATCCCCGCCAGGATACCGCGATCTGGATGCCCAAGCCAAAGATCTGGTCGCTGCCAGGCGGCGGCACCGAGCAGGCCCCGCGGGCCACGGTCAACGAACCGCCGCTTAACGGCCAGCGCATCTCACGTCTCGACGGCGCGCCTTATGAGCCGATCGGTAACCCGCTCATTGGCGCATTTGGCCCGGCAGCCTACGCGCTGCGCGCCGATGAACCGGACCGCACGGGCGACGGCCACGAAAAGATCGTCCCACTGTCGGCGCTCAGCGACATGGACATCCTCGCAGGCGACCTTGACCCGCGCGGTTTGCCCGTGATGTCAGCCGACGGCGAGCAGGTCGGCACGATCAGCGATGTTTGGGTCGACCGCTCCGAGATCATGATCCGCTACATGGAAATTGAAAAGACGGCCGTGGCAACTGACAAAGAAGGTGCAGCCGGCGGTCGCAAGGTCCTTGTGCCGATGGCGATGGCGACGATCGTGCAGCACGACTTTTTCTTCAACAAGGTCAAGCCGCACGTGCGGGTGTCTTCCCTGCGTTCCGAACAGTTCGCAGACATCCCCGGCACGAAGTCCATGACGTCGGTCACAAAGCTCGAGGAAGAGAAGATCTCCGCCTACTACGCCGGTGGTCAGTTCTATAACCGCGTAAGCCCTGCAGGATCGTTCGAATGAGCCACGATGATTTCGCATTCGAGCCCGTAGCCGGGCTCCCCGAACTGCCTCCGGAGGGCGAAAAGGTCCTCTGGCGCGGCTCGCCTGATTGGCGTGCCCTGGCTTGGCGGGCCTTCTACGTCCGCCCCGCCGCAATCTACTTCGCGTTTCTGTTCGGTTGGCGCATCCTGGAGGCTATTCGTGGCGGCGGCACGCCCGCAGCAGCCTTCGGCTATGCCTTGGAACTCCTGCCTGTCGCGGCAGTTGCCATCGGCCTGCTGTATGCGTTTGGCTGGGCTTACGCGCGGTCAACGGTCTACACGATGACCAACCGCCGCCTCGTTGTCCGCTCTGGCGTTGCCCTGCCCATCACCGTCAACATTCCTTTCAAGTCGGTGAAGTCGGCAGGCCTGCGCACACATTCTGGCGGTACAGGCGACATCCCGCTCGGGCTCATGCCCGAACAGCAGGTGACGCTGGTCGCGCTGTGGCCGCATGTTCGTCCCTTCCACTTCGGCAAGACCGAACCGATGCTGCGGTCGATCGCCAACCCGCAGGCCGTCGCAGCCAAGCTTTCCGATGCGCTTGCCGCAACCGACGAACAGGCAGCAAGCATCCAGCCACTGCGCACCGCCCCCGCTGCGGCCGATAACGAAAGCCATGCGCGCGTTGCTCCGGGCCACTTCGAAGGAGCAGCGACATGAGCAATACCGCGCGCCGTCAGCCCGAACAGTTCCCCAAGGCCGCCCTCTACGGAGCCGCCGCCGTCATCTTCATGACGCTGGCTCTGGTCACGACGGCGCGGCTGACGGGCTACATGGAAAACGTCGATCCCGGCGGCACCCAGGCCTTTACCCGCGACGTGATCTTCAAGACCGCCGACAACGGCATCATCGCCATCAAGGATGCCAAGACCGGCAAGCCTCTGGGGGAATTCCCAGAGTCGACGAACCGCTTCGTGCGCGTCGTCATGAGTAGCCTGAAATTCGAGCGGGACGGCAGCAATGCAGCCGATAACTCGCCCTACCGAATCGTCCGTTGGGAAGACGGACGTGTATCCGTCGCAGACCCTGTGTCCGGTCGCAGCATCGAGCTCGCTGCATTCGGCCGCAATCAGGTTGCGACTTTCGAAAACCTTTTGCGCTGAGGAAGCGAAAAGGAGGAGGAGGAAACTATGGGTTCAATCTTCGATACGCGAAAACGCTTCGACGTCGCCTGCGTCGTCAAAGTCACGAATACCTTTGAAAGCCTCGAAGCCCACGTTGAATTGGAAGGCGGCATCCTGATCGAGCCCGGCGACGAAGTCATCGTCCACGGCGAACCGGTCCGCGTTCCAC
>CAYGRH010000139.1:0-8274 GCA_964352165.1 uncultured Hyphomicrobiaceae bacterium
GATAGGGGATCTCGGTGATTACGATCTGGTACCCGCCCCGCCCGGTATCCTCCTTCTCCCATTTCGCGCGAAGCCGGAAGCCGCCCCGCCCCGTCCGATAGGCTTCGAGGATCTGATCGCGCGGCTCTACGATGACGCCGCCCGTCGGAAAATCCGGCCCGGGAATGAACTCGACGAGCTTTTCGACGGTGGCATTGGGATGCTTGATAAGATGCAACAACGCGTTGCAGAGTTCTTCGGCATTGTGCGGGGGAATGTTGGTCGCCATGCCGACCGCGATGCCCGAGGACCCGTTTGCCAGCAGGTTCGGAAAGGCTGCCGGCAGAACGACCGGCTCTTCGTTGGTACCATCATACGTCGCCCGGAAATCCACCGTGTCGTCATCGATGGCTTCGAGCAGCGCCTGCGCCACTTCCGTCAATCGGCTTTCGGTGTAACGCATGGCAGCCGCGTTATCGCCGTCGATATTGCCGAAGTTGCCCTGCCCATCCACCATCGGATAGCGAACGGCAAACCCCTGTGCCAAGCGAACGAGAGCATCATAGATCGCCTGGTCGCCGTGCGGATGGTAGTTACCCATCACTTCACCGACGATCTTCGCGCACTTCTTGTAGGCGGAGTTTGGATCGAGCTTGAGTTCGCGCATCGCATAAAGGATGCGGCGATGGACAGGCTTCAAGCCATCGCGCACGTCGGGCAGCGCCCGGTGCATGATGGTCGACAGCGCATACGCAAGGTAACGCTCTTCGAGCGCATCCTTGAGTTTGACGGGCTCGAACGACCCGTCGGGAGGGAGAATCGGTTTGTCACTCATCCCTTCCCGTTACTGCCGAAGCGCGCTTGGCTCAAGTGCCAGCGGGCCACAAGTTGCAGGAACACACAATCAATCCGCAATTGGCCTGATTTTGCCCTTCAATCCACGTAGACTACTGGGAGTTGTTCACAAGTCCCGGCAGCCCCAATCGAAACGATGGCCGCCACGGCAACGTAAAACACCCACGCGACCACCCATAGGACCCGGCAAAGCAGCAATGACGCCAGCACTCCCCGATATCCCGGCCGTTGAAGTCCAGATCGTCGAATTGACGAACGCTTTCCGGGCCGAAGAAAAGCTGGGCGCGGTCAGACCCAACCGCCAGCTTGAAAACGCAGCCCGCGCCTATGCCGAGTATCTCGCCCGCACCGACAAGTTTGCCCACGACGCCGACGGCCGCCAACCTGCCGAACGCGTGAGCTCCGCCGGTTACAAATACTGCCAGGTCGCCGAAAACCTCGCGCTCTCCCTCGACAGCCGCGGCTTCACCAACAGCGAACTCGCCACCCAGACGATGGAAGGCTGGATCAACTCTCCCGGTCATCGCCGCAATCTGCTGGCCAAGCACGTCACCGACATCGGCGTCGCCGTGGTGCGCGCACCCGACAAACATCCCAAATTCATCTCCGTTCAGTTGTTTGGCCGGCCGCAGGCCGCGCAATACACTTTCCAGGTCTCAAACACCGCCAAATCCGAGGTGACGTATGAGTTCGCTGGCGAAAGCCACGAAATTAAGCCGGGTTACGCAGCCCGCCATGGCGCATGCCTGCCCGGCGAAATCGTCTTCACGGACATCGCCAAGAAATCCGCGAACGTGAAAGGCACATTCGAGGCAGCCGATGGGCAGGTCTATGTGGTGGCTGCCGGCCGATCCGGCGGGCTAGAGGTGTCCGTCGAGCAGAAGCGCACATTATCGCGAGCGTCCGGCACACCTCCTTCGCGCGCCTCCCAACCGGCGCGGAGCCTGCCCCCGAGCACTTTCATCCCGTTGCCTGAGCGCGCTCCGGCCCGCTGAACTGCGATGCATCACAAGGCAGAACCAGGCGGCTCCGGCAGATCGGTTCGGGCTTTTGCCAGACGCTCAAGCAGCCGATGCCGCGCATCCGGCAGCTCCATCTCGCGCGGATTAAGCACGCGCGTCACCAGAAAATGCCCGGTCAGCGCAAACCCATCAGCGATGTCTTGCGGTGTTACGGCAGCTTCGCGCCCGCGCACCAGGAACGCAGGCAGCGCCAGAAGCCTGTCGGCATAGGGCAGACCTGCACCGCGCGAAACGGCACGACCTGACTTCGGCGAAACGTAAACGAGATCATCGCGCGATCCGCTCGACGCGCATTCGCTGAGATCGAGCCCGAAACCCAACTCCTCGAGCAGCGCCATCTCCCAGCGCACCATCAACGCCGGCCATACACTATTGTCGTCGATGAACCCCAAGACGAACAACGAGATTTCATAGAGGTTGGGGTGAGGATCGCGCTCCGGCAGAAGCCGCATCAGCGTGCACATTGACGACATACCGGCGAGCGCCGCAGCATCCTGCATGGCAGTTGAAGCAAAGCCGCGCTGCAGTTCCAGACCGATGTGCCCGATCTGATCCGACAGCCGCGCCTTCCACGTCGCATCGACATGATTGCCGACCTGCAAGACAGGCCTCAACTTGCGCGACCGCCCGCCATGCACAAACCCGAGATGCCGGCCATGCGTGCGCGTGAACAACTCCACGATGGCCGCTGTTTCGCCATGCGGACGCACCGATACGACTATGCCTTCATCGCTCCATTCCATGATCCGGTCTTATCCGAAGTCGCGCGACTTGACGATGCCCGAGCACCAGACCGCCCACAACACGTGGCTGGCTGCATCAAATATCGCGCGGTTGGGTTCCATCCGGTCTAATGCCGCTTCGAGGCCTCGGTACCTGACGGATCGTGCACGGCTGGCCCACAGCGATGCAGTCATGACGCTGACCGACAGGCACGCATTTCAAGCGCTTGTTGCGGGCAATCCGCCAGGCCGGGTGAGCAACGCCTGCCGTTTTGGCCTTCGCTGTCCAACTGGACAATGCCGATCGTCTCGCCTCGCGCTGACTGCGCCCGCTTACGACATCGCCGATCACGAGCGGCTTGCACTCGCGCACGGCAGCCTCTGCCTCAGGAACAATCGTCATCGCTCCCACAAGTGATATCGCGCAGGCACAAACTATTGCGAGAAGTTGATTCAAACGCACAAGCTCAGCCTCAACTCTTGGGGAACGGAAGACCCATTTCGCGATAGCGCTCAGGATCGCCTTCCCAGCCTTCGCGCACTTTTACAAACAAGAACAAGTGTACCGGCTGTTCGATGATCTGCGAGATCTCCTGGCGCGCTTCGCTCGAAATCTGCTTGATCGTACGCCCCTGTTTGCCAAGCACGATGCTCTTTTGACTATCGCGCTCGACATAGATGGTTTGTTCAATGCGCACCGACTTATTGCGCAGGACTTTCCAGTCCGTCGTCTCAACCGTAATTGCGTAGGGCAGTTCTTCGTGCAGCCAGTGATAAATCCGCTCGCGCGTGATCTCGGACGCCAGCATGCGTACCGGCGCATCCGAAATATCATCGGCCGGGTAATGCCACGGCCCTTCCGGCACGGCTAAAGCGAGGTACGTCTTCAGATCATCCACACCGGCAGAATTAAGCGCCGAGATCATGAAAACCCGCTCGAACTCTACCCGCTGCGTCAATGCAGCGGTCAGCTCAAGAAGTTTGCTCTTGTCGTGAATGCGATCGACCTTGTTGACCAGCAGAATGCGAGGAGCCCTCACGCCTTTCAGCTTTTCAACGATCTCTTCAACTTCGCTATCCAGCCCTTTTTGCGCATCGACGATAAGGGCAACGACATCGGCTTCGCCAGCCCCGCCCCAGGCCGCTTCAACCATCGCCCGGTCAAGCCTGCGCTTTGGCCGGAAGATCCCCGGCGTATCCATGAAAATGAGCTGGCTTTGGCCTGCAATCGCGATCCCGCGCACAGGAACGCGCGTCGTCTGCACCTTGTGGCTGACGATCGTAACCTTGGCCCCCACGAGCGTATTCACCAGCGTCGACTTACCGGCGTTGGGCGCACCGATAATCGCGATAAACCCGCACCGGGTTGCAGCTTGAGCTTCCTCAGAAGCATTCACGCTGCCCGCAGCCGCTGCATCGTTGCCCCCATCGGCGTCCGCTTCGGGTTTATCTTCACTCATGCGGTGTCATTTTCTTTCATCAACAAACTCATTTATCGCGCATTTTCCGCGTCGCTCGCGTCATTGGCTTTGGTGCTCCATACACCTTCTCGTTCCAGCAAGGCAGTGGCAGCGGATTGTTCAGCGTGACGCTTGGAGTTGCCATTCCCGCGCGCTGGTTCCGTCCCCTTTATGCGAACCTCCGTCGTAAAGTGCGGAGCATGGTCAGGCCCATCACGCGCAATCTCAACGTATTCCGGCAGCGCCATGCCGCGCCCCTGCGCCCATTCCTGCAGCGCGGACTTGGCATCAACGGCGACCTTTGGTGCCTGCGTATTACGCCCGTCCCAAAGCCGTCTGACCGTTTTTCGCGCTGTGTCAAATCCGGCATCGAAAAAGACGGCCGCCAGTAGGGCTTCGACCGCATCCGCCAGGATCGTATCTTTTTCCCGCCCACCGCTATCGGCTTCGCTGTCGGACAGAATAATAAACTCGCCCAACCCCAGTTCACGGCCAACGATGGCGCACGTCTCGCGGCGCACCAGCCGGTTAAAGCGCTTGGCAAGCTCGCCCTCGCGTGCAGCCGGGAATTGGTCCGCCAACAGCTCGGCAATCACCAGACCCAGCACCCTGTCCCCGACGAATTCGAGCCGCTCGTTGTCGCTGCGCCGTACCTTGCCGCCACTCACGCTCGAATGCGTCAGCGCGCGCTCCAGCAGCTCTTCCCGCTTGAATTTGTGCCCAAGGCGCGTTTCGAGAACCTTGTATTTTCGCGCCCGCAGGATCATGCGCGCACCCTCAGGCAGCAGCCGCTGACACGCCAGACTCTAATCGAATTGTGAGGCCACCAAGCGTGACTATCGAACCAAATCAAAAATACGGCTCCAGCGGGTATTGAACGGCCACGTCCAAGGCGCAATCCAGCTCATGTTCTCATTGCCCGAGAAGAAAATGATCTCAGCGCGGCCTATAAAGTTTTCATACGGAACATAGCCCACGCCCCACAGAGCCCGCGAGTCCGTTGAGTTGTCCCGGTTATCGCCCATCATGAAATAGTGGCCTTCGGGAACCTTATACGGCCCGACGTTGTCGAATGGCCCATCGGGTTCGGCATCCAAAACATTGTAGGTGACGCCGTTCGGCAGTGTTTCCTCGTAACGCGCGATGATACGCGGCGTTCCAATCCCCTCATTCGCATCGAACTGTTCGACCTTTTTGCGGGGCACCTCATCGCCGTTGATGAACAACACCCCGCCGCGCACGAGCACCTCATCGCCCGGCAGACCGATCACGCGCTTGATGTAGTCGGTCGAATTATCCCGCGGCAGCTTGAACACCGCGACATCCCCGCGCTCGGGCTTCGCATCGAAGATCCGCCCCTCGAAAAAATTCAAGCTGCCCGGAAACGAGTATCGCGAGTATCCATAGGACAGCTTCGACACGAACAGATAATCGCCGATCAGCAGTGTCGACTTCATCGAACCGGATGGAATATTGAACGGTTGATAGAAAAACACCCGAACGACCATGGCAATAGCCAGAGCCTGGATGATGATCTTGGCGGTCTCCCACCAGCCGCCGTCGTGCTTGCTCATCGTAATTTGTTCCAGGTCACTGCTTCAGATCACCTTTAGATCGGTGTTCCCCGCAAAATGTAAAAAGATCGACGCACCTGCTGGCACCCCGGTGTCTGACAGTCGTTTAACGCTGAATGTTCAAACAGTCCCAAAAGCGGCTTCGGCTTGTGGCCGATGACGAACCAGCTCAAGTGACGTTCTACAGCGGCAGCGATACGCATTCCCCCAACTGGATCCGGCGTCCCGAAACCCAGTTCACCGCAGCAAAGTTACGCTGATACCCATTTCAGACCAGCAGAAACACCGGCAGCAGCACGCTAAGCTCACAGAACATACGCCGGGTCGCTATACCCGCTTTACCCTTCGCCCGCAATTCCATGTGGCAGTTGGTAAAGTTTGCTTCGTGAAGCCGGCACCCCGCTTCGGCAATCCAATGTGACCAACCAAGCCAGTTTAGCGCGGATCCTCACCCGACTTTATCGCCGAGATAATGACGATAGCCTGCGCTAGCGGAAAATCATCCGTAAGCGTCAAGTCGATCCGCGCCTCATATCCAAGTGGCACGATTGTCGTAAGCCGCTCCAGCGCTCCACCGCTAAGCTTCAGTGTCGGTCGGCCGCTGGCAAGGTTCACAACGCCCATGTCACGCCAGAATACGCCCTGCCGGAACCCAGTCCCCAGCGCCTTCGAACAAGCTTCTTTCGCGGCAAACCGCTTGGCAAATGTCGCTGCCCGCGTCATCGCGCGCCGATCAGCCTTACGGCGCTCCTCTGACGTAAAAACCCGGTCAAGAAATCTGTCGCCAAAGCGCTCAAGCGTCTTTTCTATACGCCTGATATCGATGAGATCGTTGCCCAGACCGATAATCATCGGCGGCCGGACTGACGTGCTTCCGCCATCAACGTTCTCATATGACCGACAGCCGAATTCAGGCCTCCGAATATGGCTTCCCCGATTAGGAAGTGACCGATATTGAGTTCAACGATTTCAGGCAGCCGTGCGATGGGAGCAACCGTATTGTAGGTCAGCCCGTGGCCAGCGTGAACCTCCAGACCGGCAGCATGGGCAAGCTGGGCAGCCTTGGCGATCCTCCGAACCTGCTCAGCTGAGCCTGCAGCATTATCGGCAAGAGCAAGTTCGCAGTACTGGCCGGTATGCAGTTCGACGATGTCAGCGCCAGCCGCTGCACTGGCTTCGATTGCGCGCTCATCGGGCTCAACGAATAAAGACACGCGGATGCCCGCGTCTTTCAACTCTGCGACCACGCGAACCAATGCCTCACCACCCCCGATAACGTCGAGCCCGCCTTCTGTAGTCCGCTCTTCACGCCGCTCAGGCACCAGACAGCAGGCATTCGGCACGTGACGCAGCGCAATCGCCACCATCTCAGAAGTCGCTGCCATCTCAAGGTTGAGGGGACGGGTCAGTTCGGCTTTCAACCGCGCAATGTCGTGATCGCCAATGTGCCGGCGGTCTTCCCGAAGATGGGCGGTAATGCCGTCTGCACCAGCAGAAACCGCCAGTTGGGCGGCACGCAACGGATCAGGATGCCGGCCCCCGCGCGCATTGCGGATTGTAGCGACGTGATCGATGTTCACACCGAGCCGCAAAGGCGCTGCAATCCGTTCCGCGTCAGAAGGCTGGGTCATACGTTGCTACGAAATATCCTAAAGGGTGGGCGAAACCTGCCCCCTGCACGGCGCGCTTGCGCACGTGGTGCGCGACGGCAGCTTTTTTGCAGACCACGTAAAAGCCCGACGCGATCAGCAGTCCAACCGGTAGCGTTCCAACAAGCATAGGCTTCATGAAGGGCCAAACGACCGCTCCTGCCGCCTGGATCATGTCCGGTGAGAGCTGACTGACTGCCCCCCAGAACTGCTCGAGTTGCGACCTGATCTCGATTTCACCGATAGCCGACGGCAACCCGAGCATTGTGCACCCGACTGTATAGGTCAATGGCCATAGTACAGCCCAGGTCAGCGGGTTGCCGAAGAAAGTCCCAAGCATTGCAGCGGCAAAACTTGCGCGCAAGGCGATAGCCAGAATTCCCGCCAGCACCATCTGCACCCCAACGAGAGGCGTGATAGCCGCAAACACTCCGATGGCACATCCCAGCGCCAATTGATGTGGGCTGGCGCGCACGCGCAGCAACCGCAGCAAGACGTACTTGGCCGAACGCTCCCAGCTTCGTCGGGGCCAGACCAGCACCCTCAATTGTTCGCGCCATGTCGGCGGCGTTCTGCGGTCAAGTATCATGTTCCAGAGCCCCCCAGCTCCAGCACGGTGACATCCATTTTCCCCGGACACCCCGCCTTAATCGAACACGCGTTCTGCACTAGCGACAACGTCTTTGGATCTTAGACCCTGAATGATCTGGTTGAGATGCTGAAGATCCCATACCTCAAGTTCGACCAGCATCTCCGTAAAATCAACGCCTCGGCTCACCATCTTGACCTGATCGATATTGCCGTCGGCTTCACCGATCACCTGCGCGATTTTCGCAAGTGAACCCGGTTCATTTTCGGCAGTCACGATCACACGCGCAGAGAAACGCTCGGGATTTTCATTATCGATATCCCAAGTCACATCAATCCAACGCTCATGCTCATAAGCCTTGAGCTTTGGAGAGTGAATCTGAAAGATGCGGATTCCTTCCCCCGGCGTCAATACTCCAACAATC
>CAYGRH010000140.1:0-8240 GCA_964352165.1 uncultured Hyphomicrobiaceae bacterium
ACCTGGAAGCGGGCGATCATAGGCAGATCAAGGTCACCCTGAACGAGCCGCCGAAAGCCGGCGAGAAGCTATGGGTTTCGCTCTATAAGGACGGGGACGGCAAGCCTTCCCTGGATTTGAAGAGCGGGGATGCACCGGTCTGGGAGCGCGAGCAAATGCCGCCACCGAACGCTTTCCTAGTGAGGTAGTCGCGGATGGGCAGCCATCGGCTGCTTATCACGACGAGCGTTGAGTGTGCGTTGCATGCTTCTAGTTCGTAGCGTGACTTGTGAGAGTCGCCACGCAGCGCCCGTGCCGTTCCCCGGCACGGGCGTTTTTTTCATCCATCTCGTTTCGGCAATGTTGCGTTGTCATTAAGGCCAGGGAAATTGGGCAGCCCCAATGAAAAAAGCGGGACCCGCGTCACCGGTTGGCGTTGAGGCTTTTGCAAGCGTGTTAATGAATTTCTCAAAAGTCGAACAATTCTCCGAGGAAGGAGTCTTTCTTCTTGCCATGCGGCTTTCCGCCGAAGATTGACTGTTGCGCACTGGACTGAGGCCGGCCTGCGGGATCGGCTGCAAGAGATGCCGCCTGGACCGGGGCAGGCGCCGGCTTCGAATGCTCGATGATCTTATCCAGCTCTCCCCTATCGAGCCAGACGCCTCGGCATTTCGGACAATAGTCGATTTCGACGCCGCTTCTTTCTGTCATGATCAACGTTTCGTTGTCGATGGGACACTTCATGATTACCATTCGCTCCTGGGTTGAACTCATTTTCTTATCGTTATCTGCAAATGGTCATTTGCCGTCAGGCCGGCAAGACTTCGGAACCGTCAACAGCCCGCTTGTGGATTCGATTTAATGGTGGTCAGCGCTGACGGCTCGACCGGGTCGTTCATGGCTTGTCATCGGCTTTGGAAAGAAGCGTCTTAAGAAGTGGATTGGGGAACCGGCGTTTCAATGTAACGGCATAAAACGCTTCGGTGAGGTCTGGCACCTGCTCGGCTTCGACAAGGATGCCCTGCTCCAGCTCGTCCTTTACGACGATCGGCGGCACAACCGTGATCCCAATGTTCTCGCGCGCCAGGACACGCAACATTGCCATGTCATCGACTTCGGCTGCGATCTTCGGCTTTACGCCGAGCCGCTCGATATAGGCATCAAAACTGGCCCGGATGCTGGTCTCAACCGATGGAAGCACGAGGGGCTCGCGTTCCAGCAATGTCAGCGCAGTGTCCTTCTTTCGGATTCTCCTGCGGTGACCGACAATACTTACGGGCTGGTCGGCAATGCGATGGGGAATCCACGCCGTGGCCGCATCGCGAGAGGGCAGATAGTTGACCAACACGACGTCAAGAGCGTGTGCATCGAGACCCTGCATCAGTTCAGCAAACCGGCCCGAGCGGATCGTGACGTGCACATCATCGCGGGCGAGTACGGGCCGAATAAAGCCGATCTGGAAATTGCGCGATAGCGTGGCGAGCGCGCCAATTCGCAAGACTTGACGACGGTCGCCGTGACTTTCCGAAAGCGAGCCTATGAGTTCCGCACCAGCTGCGAAAATCGAATCGGCATGGTCCAAAGCGATACGGCCAGCCTCCGTCAGTTCGAGTAGGCGGCCACGCCGCTCGAACAATGGATGGCCGAGTTGCTCTTCCAATTTGCGGATCTGGGTGGAAAGCGCCGATTGAGACAGATTGAGGCGTTCAGCCGTGCGCGTCAGGTTGCCGTCATGGGCGACGGCATGAAAGTACCGCAGGTGGTGATAATTCAGAGCTCTCATCATCGTTCTATTTTAGAGAACGAACTTACATAAACAATGTATTTTTTATTGCTCTAGTGGTTTGTTAGCTATCCCTTCCATTGCATCGGATCATTCATGAATGGAGGGGACAGTGCCGATCTACTTCATCGCCTATCTTGCCGTTGGCGCCCTGATTGCCGCCAGCATCCACGCTTTCGCCAACCCGGGCCGCCGACCCGGCCGCGTGCCGAAACTTGCCGAACAAGCCGCGTTGTTCACGCTGGCGATCGCCATTGCCAATGCCGTTGTCCTCGTGGTTTCCGGCCCTGGCACCAGCCCGTTGATCGGGCTTGCCGGCCTAGGGCTTTCTGCTCGGGTCGACATTCTCAGTGTCATCATGGTGCTGCTGATTTCTTTCATCGGCTGGGTCGTCCTGAGGTATTCCGCGACCTACATGGATGGCGAAGACCGGCAGGGCGTTTTCACCGGCTGGCTTTGCGCCACTTTGGCGTCGGTCATTCTGCTGGTGATCTCAGGCAACCTACTGCAGCTCGTGTTCGCCTGGGTGGCAATGAGCTTCTGCCTGCATAAGCTTCTGCTGTTTTACAGCGAGCGGGTTGGGGCTCAGCGCGCCGCGCGCAAGAAATTCGTGATCGCAAGGTGCGGCGATGCAGCCCTTTCGGCCGGCGCGGCCTGCCTTTGGTTGAGCTTTGGAACGGGCGACATTGCCAGCATTCTTGATCAAGCCCGTGCAGCAACTAGCGCAAGCTCCCTTGTCATTACTGCAAGCGTTCTGATCGCAGTGGCCGCGATCTTCAAGTCGGCGCAGTTTCCAACTCATGGCTGGCTGACGGAGGTGATGGAGACGCCCACACCGGTCTCTGCACTGCTGCACGCGGGCGTCATCAATGCGGGGGGCTTTCTGCTCATCCGGCTTGCCGAGGTCATGCTCCTTTCACCGGGCGTTCTTGCGGTTCTTGTTATCGTGGGTGGCTTCACCGCGATCTTCGGCGGGCTTGTCATGCTCACTCAACCAGCGGTCAAGACTTCACTTGCGTGGTCTACAATCTCGCAGATGGGGTTCATGATTATGCAGTGCGGCTTGGCGTTGTTTCCGCTTGCTCTCCTGCACATCGTTGCCCACTCGCTTTACAAGGCGCACGCCTTCCTGGCCTCGGGCATGGCGGTCGAGCGTGTCGCCAGCATTCAACGTCCCGGGCCTGTCGCAATTCCCAACGGTGCAGCCGTGGGGCGAGCCTTCCTTGTTGCGCTGGCGATCTACGGCATCATCGGCGGCCTGTTCGGGTTTGAGAACAAGTCACCCCAAGCCATCGCACTGGGGGCCATCCTGATCTTCGGTGTCGCCTATCTCATTGCGCAGGGGCTCGCGGACTCCGCTCCGCGCGTTCTCACACGCAAGACGGCAACGTATGCACTCGCAGCCTCGGTCGGTTACTTCGCCCTGCATCGAGCCGCCGAATGGTTGATGGAGGGAACGCTGCCGCTTGCTCCTTTGCCCGGCCCACTCGAATGGGCGCTGATCGTGCTGGCCGTGATGAGTTTCGGTCTAGTGGCGATCGCTCAGGCCATGTTTCCGCTCTGGGCCCACCACCCTGCTGCGGCCGGTCTGCGAGTGCATCTTTCAAACGGACTTTATGCAAACGCGATCCTGGATCGCATGCTGGGCGGCTGGTCCACCCGCAAAACTACTTGAGCTTGGGGAGATATCAAATGGCGATCGCAAATCAAACCACGTCAGCGAACCTGGATGTGCTTTTGGAAGCCGTCACGAAAGCAGGCAAGGCCATCCCACCCGTCTGGCCACTTGCCTCGTCGGTTGCGGTCAATCCCTTTCTTGGGCAGACCGGCGAGCCGCTCGCCATGACGGCCGCCCGGATGGATCGTGTGGCCGGCCTCTCGGTTACGATGCCGCGCGAATGGTATCACGCTAAGGTTTCATCAGGCGATATCTCGCGTGGGGATCTTGCTGAGGCGCTCGCAGTAAACGGTGGGAGCACTGGTCTCGATGTAACGGGACTGATCGAAGCGGCAGGCCGTCCCCGGCCTGCGCCGCGCGCCGTACCGACGGTCGCTGAATTGGCGTCGGACGTGTCCGGCATCGACTGGCCCGGCTTTATCTCCGACCGCTTCGGCGCGTGGGCTGCCGGGTACTTCGATGGCGGCCAAGCGCTATGGGCTGCATCAAGGGGCAGAAGCGCGTATGCGGCGTGGCGCGAAGCCGCCATCCACGATCTCAGCGCGGAGATTGCCGGGCTTCGCGGATTTGCAGCGTTTGTCCATGATGCGCCTGACGTGCGGGATGGGGCAATCGCGTTGGCGGGCGACACGCTCGGGCTCAAGCCGGCAGCACTGGAGACGTATTTCCACCAGCTTCTGTGTGGCCTTGGCGGATGGGCGCAGTATGCGCGCTATCAGGTCTGGCAAGCAGAGCTGGCAGGCCGGCAGGATCATATTTTGTCAGATCTCCTCGCCATACGCTTGCTGTGGGAAGCTTCGCTGTTCAAGCAATACGAGGCCGAGATCAACGCGGTGTGGCAGGCAAGCCTCGAAGATCACGCTCGACCAGTTACACCATCCCAAGACGACCTCATTGATGCGGTTTTGCAGACAGCCGCCGAACGTGCGGCACAAAGGGATCTGGTCGAGACAATTCAACAGCAGCAACCGGCAACGCGCACCGGCCGGCCGACATTGCAAGCAGCGTTTTGTATCGATGTACGTTCCGAAGTCTTCCGGCGTGCTCTGGAAGGCACCGATCCGGGCATCGAAACGATCGGATTTGCGGGCTTTTTCGGCCTGGCCGCATCCCACCGGGGGTTTGCTTCCGATGTCGAGGAGCTCCGGTTACCGGTACTGCTCAATCCTGGCGTGACAAGCGTCTCCGGCAGCGCGCGAGACGAGCCCACCGATAAAGCCGCGCGTCTGACAGCTCGCGCCAAGCGCGCCTGGGGCCGGTTCAAGCTGGCGGCGGTTTCATCCTTTGCGTTCGTCGAAGCAGCCGGGCCGCTCTACGCTGGCGAGCTGGTACGCGATAGCCTTGCCCTTGATAGGCGCAAGCCCGCCAACGACCCGCAACCAACGTTCAGCCCTGAACTCGATATCTCGGCACGCGCGGGTGCGGCTGAGACCGTGCTCAGGGCCATGTCATTGACGGAGAATTTTGCCCGCGTGGTGCTGCTGGCCGGTCATGGCGCGACGGTCAAGAATAATCCTCACGCCAGCGCGCTCAATTGCGGGGCGTGCGGGGGCTACTCTGGTGAAGTCAATGCCCGGCTGCTTGCGTCACTCCTCAACGAAAGCGATGTTCGCGGCGCACTCGCCGACACGGGCATCGTCATCCCAGAGGATACTTTCTTCGTAGCGGGACTTCACGACACGACCACCGATGAGGTGATGCTATATGACGTCGATGACGCCCCGCGGGATTTGGCGCCTGACCTTAAAGCTGTTCGCGAATGGCTGAGCCTTGCGGGGCGCATCACTCGCGGCGAAAGAGCGTTGCGGTTACCTCTTGCGGAGAGCGGTGAGGAACTGACCCAACGAAGCCGTGACTGGTCCCAAGTCCGGCCCGAGTGGGCGCTAGCTGGTTGCAATGCCTTCATCGCCGCGCCGCGTTCGCGAACGGCGGGAAAAAGCCTCGAAGGCCGCGCCTTCCTTCATGACTATTCCTGGCAAGACGATAACGGCTTTGGCGTCCTCGAGCTCATAATGACCGCGCCCGTTGTCGTCGCCAGTTGGATCAGCCTGCAATATTACGGTTCCAGCGTTGCGCCGGAGGCATTCGGGGCGGGCAACAAACTCCTTCACAACGTGACTGGCGGGATTGGCGTCGTGGAGGGCAATGGCGGCGTGTTGAGGCCGGGGCTTCCTTGGCAATCGGTTCACGATGGCGAGAAGCTCGTCCATGACCCCTTGCGTTTGACGGTGCTGATCGAAGCGCCGCTCGAAGCCATGACGGCAGTGCTGCGCAAGCATGATGGGGTGCGTGACCTGTTCGACAACGGCTGGCTGCATCTGCTGGCCATTGGTGATGATGGCAGCGTTCATGCCCGCTACGCAGGGGACCTGCAGTGGGAGGAGTTGTCCGGTGCGACCCAGGCGGCTGCATGATCGCCAGCCTTCTGGCCAGCGAATTGGCCGTAGAGACCTCAACTCTTCGAGCTGACAAGACTGCTGCGCGAGCGATGATCCGCTTACGCGGTTTTGCGCAAAGGCATGCGGTCTGGTCGGCGATGGTCAGCCTCTGGCGCTGCCCTGCCGACGACATGGCGCAGTCGGTGTCCCAATGTGATTTCGATCTTTTGCCGGAGCGTAATGTTATCGCGCTCTCGCGCGCGTCAATCAATCGCAGCCAATTCAAGTGTCTCAATTCCGAGACGCCCGACGATACCCGCGCTCAAATACGCCCACTTTTCAGAGCTCATCGGAAACGTGAGTTTTCCGAACTTACCAAGCTCGCCAGTATCGTATGTTGACTGCCGTTCTGGTTTACTAAAATTCGGCGGCTTATGATTGCGATTGAGCGTGCCATCTTTTCGCGCGACGCTATCGCCGGGCTGCCAAGTCAAATTGGAGAAGGACTAGGACTTCATGTCGGAAATCAACGTCACGAGACGCCAGGCACTGGCGCTCAGCGGAGCTTTTGGCGCCTGCCTTGCCGCAGGCGAACTTGCTGGTTCGGCTCCCGCGTCGGCAAAAGCGACTTTCACCACTGCATCGCCGCCTGCGTTTCGGAATTTCATGCTCGGAGACATGCAGGTATCAATTGTGTCTGATGGGCATTTGAACTTCGGCGACGGCCGCAAATTCATGTCCGGGGCGACAACCGAGGAAATGGGTCAAAGGCTTGTGGCGAATTTCCTCGACCCGGAGAACATGGTTCTCCAAGAAAACATCACTGTTGTGAATACAGGTTCCAAGCTTGCAATCATCGACACGGGGATGGGCGCCAGCAAGATGTTCGGCGAGACCACCGGGAAACTTGCCGGCAATCTGGAAGCTGCTGGTATTCCTGCTGACAAAATCGATGCTGTCATTCTAAGCCACTGCCATCCCGACCACGCTGGCGGGCTTATCGATGCAGACGGCAAGTCGGTGTTTCCCAACGCGCAAGTCTACGTCAACGAAGCCGATTTCAACTTCTGGACCGACGAAGCCAAGCTGTCTGGTGAGCTGAAAGCATTCATCGAGATCGCTCGAGCCAACCTGCTGCCGCACAAGGATCGCATCTCTTTCTTCAAGGGTGGCCAGGAAGTCATAACCGGCGTCACGGCAATCGATGCACCCGGTCATACCATCGGCCACACGATCTTTATGCTGTCATCGGGCGGCAAGTCGGTTGCTGTTACGGCTGATTGTGCTCACCACAGCGTGCTGATGGTCGAGACGCCGAAGATCGAATTCGCTTACGACACGGATTCCAAACAGGCCGTAGAATCGCGCTTGAAGGTGTGGGACATGCTGGCCACCGATCGCATCCCGTTCATTGCTTTCCACTTCCCATGGCCGGGACTTGGCAACCTTGCGAAAGACGGTGCTGGTTATCGCTTTTTCCCGACGCCGTTGAACGGCTAAGTCCATAAAAAATCACCGGCCGGTCATGGCATTGACCGGCCGGTGGAATTTCAAAGCACCAGGAGTGCCCTTCTGAAAATCACATGTGAATGGCACGGCTGTCAGAAGCCAATGCGCTTTCATGGATCATTTCCGAAAGCGTTGGATGCGGGAAAACCGTGTGCATCAGATCAGAGGCCGTTGCGCCCATTTTCATCGCGATCGAATACGCGTGCACCAATTCGGTGACTTCGGCACCAATGAGATGGGCACCGAGGATTGCGCCGGACTTGGCGTCGAAAATCGTCTTCAACATGCCATCGGTTTCACCCATGGCGAGTGCTTTCCCATTTCCGCGGAACGGGAAACGGCCAATGGTAATATCGCGGCCCAGGGCACGGGCCTTCTTTTCCGTCAAACCGATTGATGCGATCTGCGGAGTGCAGTACGTGCAGGCCGGGATCAATTCGCGCACCAGCGGCTTGGGTACAGAGCCGCCGTGGATCGTCTCAACGCAGATGACACCCTCATGCTCTGCCTTGTGAGCCAGCATTGGCGCTCCGGCCACGTCGCCGATGGCCCAAATGCCAGGAACGCTGGTGCGTCCGAAATCGTCGGTTGCCACCACACCGGCGGTCAGCGTCACGCCTGCGGCTTCGAGCCCCAGACCCGACGTGTTGGCTTCCACGCCGATTGCCATGATCAGCTTTTCGGCGCTTAGCATTTCGCGCTCACCTGTTTCCAGGGCAAGACTAGCTGTAATGCCGTCAGAACTGGTCCCGACACTTTCAATTTTGGTGCCGGTAACGAATCGGATGCCTTGCTTTTCGAATGCCTTGCGCGCGAGGGCTGAAATCTCTTCGTCCTCTGCCGGCAGAATTTGCGGAAGCAATTCGACGACCGTGACTTCCGAGCCAAGGGTTCGGTAGAAGGAGGCGAACTC
>CAYGRH010000141.1:0-8231 GCA_964352165.1 uncultured Hyphomicrobiaceae bacterium
GTCCTGGTGCGGGTGCAGGCAGAAAACTGTGCGGCCAATCAACTCATTAGGCCCAGCTTCGACATTTCCCGTCGCGCAATAGCCGTATTTTACCGGGAAAGGGAAGTCGCCGATTTGAAGGGGTGCCCGCATGCGACTGAATTCCTCTTTGGGAACTTCACCGTTGAGGATAAGACGCTCCGTCCCGCGGCTGATTCCACTGAACCGGGATCGGATCAGAACCTCACCGGCAGCCGGCGGGTTCAAGTGCTCGGGTCGAACATCTACCGCCCCGTGTTTTGAGTACCAGACAGCGCGGGCAATACGATGCCGGCCCGTTGATTTGCGTTCCGTCATCGCCAATTCCCCAGCCGTCGAAGCGGATAACCGCCGGCGGCAAACATTGAATTCATGTCCTTACAGAAGGTCATCATGAGCGAACCTAGTCTGACAAGCACCATCGAAACCGCAAATGGTTCGGTTCCGGCGAGCAGTGGACCGACGCTTAACGTACCCACCGGCCTACAGTCCATGCCGGAACTGCAACGCCGGCGCAGCTTCATACTGGCCGCTAACGTGCTGACCTACGTTGCGCTGATGACGGCTGCGGCCTTTGTGCTCAGTGCCGGCGGCTGGACTATTGTCGACGCCATCATGTTCACTTGTTTCGCAATCGGCACGCCCTGGGCGGTGCTCGGGTTCTGGAATTCCGTTGTCGGCTTGTGGCTCCTGCACGGTCATCGCGATCCGATGGCCGCCGTCGCCCCATTCGCCAAGGCGGGTGACGACGCGACGCCATTGCATATCAGCACTGCGATTTTGATGACGTTGCGGAACGAAGATCCCGCACGCGCCATCGCACGCCTTCAAACGGTGAAACGCAGCGTCGATGCGACCGGCGAAGGCGCGGCATTTGCATACTTCCTGCTGAGCGATACCAACAATCCGGAAGTCGCGCTGGCCGAAGAACGACTGGTCGCCGCGTGGCAAGCTGTTGATCCTGACGCACAACGCATCGTCTATCGCCGCCGCACGGACAACACTGGCTACAAGGCCGGCAACGTGCGCGATTTCTGCGAACGCTGGGGCAGCGACTACGAACTCATGCTGCCGCTCGACGCCGACAGTGTCATGTCCGGTGAGGCGATCCTCAAACTGACCCGCATGATGCAGGCCCATCCCAGCCTCGGTATTCTGCAAAGCCTCGTCGTCGGCATGCCGTCGACGAGTGCGTTCGCCCGCATCTTCCAGTTCGGCATGCGCCATGGCATGCGGGCCTACACCATGGGGCAGGCTTGGTGGGTGGCCGACTGCGGCCCGTTCTGGGGACACAACGCGCTCGTGCGCATCCGCCCGTTCGCCGAAAAGTGCCACCTGCCGATGCTGCCCGGCAGGCCTCCTCTGGGAGGCCACATCCTCAGCCACGACCAGGTCGAAGCAACCCTGATGCGCCGTGCAGGATACGAAGTGCGCGTACTGCCCGTCGAATACGGCTCGTGGGAAGAAAACCCGCCAACCATGCTCGACTTCGCGCAGCGCGACGTTCGTTGGTGCCAGGGCAACATGCAGTACACCAAGCTGTTGGGTCATCCTGGTCTGCTCGGCATGAGCCGCTTCCAGCTCGCCTGGGCAATACTGATGTTCCTCGGCCTGCCCGCCTGGACGCTGATGATCGCACTTCTACCGGTTGCCGCCTGGGAGGCCCAATCGATAGCCGATTATCCAGTCGGACTGGCCATCGGTCTCTACTTCGCGTTCTTCGCCATGTACCTGAGCCCCAAATTCGCGGGTCTCATCGATGCTGCGATGACAACGGGCGAGGTTGCCCGCTTCGGCGGTCCGGTGCGCTTTACGGCAAGCGCAATTATCGAGTTGGTGTTCTCGTTCCTGCAGGGGGCCATCTCCACGATCCGCACATCCGTCTTCATGATCGGCCTCGCGTTCGGCAAGTCCGTGACCTGGGGCGGCCAGTCCCGCGATGCGTATGGAATTTCATGGAAGACGGCTGTTGTGAACCTTTGGCCACAAACCCTGTTCGGGTCGGTCGTCTGCTCGGCACTCTACACGGTCTCGCCTGCAACCTTCTACTGGAGCCTTCCATTGACCGCAGGCTACATCCTGGCGATACCGTTTGCTGTACTGACGGCTTCGCCCTGGCTTGGCCGCGTGATGCAGCGCGCGGGTATTTGCGGCATCCCCGAGGACTTCGATCCGCCAGCAGAGATCACCGCGCTGCGCGTGCCGCATCAAACGATTGTGGTCGCCGGGACAACGATCCCTGCTGCGCCGGTAGTCACGCCCGGCAGCGTTAATATCGCCTACACAAACGAAGACCGGTGACCGGCCATCCGGCCACCGTTCGCACAATTCTATGAAGTTGTATCGAGAGGGGCCGGGACTGGCAAACCGCCATCGCAGGCCCGTCTTCGTTTATGGTGCGGACAAGTCGCAACAGGAGCCGCAACAACGCGGAACGTCATGACATCGACTGCATTGAAGGGCCTGTTTCGATCCTTGCGCGTCTATCACGGCGATCCAGCACGCATGTCCGCGATGCAAAACCTTTACAAGCGCTTCGTTAAGCCCGGTGACCTAGCCTTCGATATCGGCTCGCACGTGGGCGACCGCGTCACAGCGTTCCGTAGTCTTGGTGCACGTGTCGTTGCGCTCGAGCCCCAGCCGTTGCCCGCCCGCGCGTTGCGTCTCATTCACGGCGGCGATCCAGAGGTCACGCTTGTGCAGGCAGCAGCCAGTGCCGCGCCGGGAACGGTGACCTTTCACGTCAACACGGCCAACCCGACCGTCTCGACCGCTTCGGCAGCATTCCTTGAAAAAGCCGATGGTGCAGACGGCTGGCAGGGGCAGGCCTGGGATCAGGCCATCGAGGTTGAGACCACAACGCTCGATGCGCTGATCGCAAGTCATGGACGTCCAGCCTTCACAAAGATCGATGTGGAAGGATTTGAGGATCGGGTTCTCGCCGGATTAAGCCAAGCGTTACCCGCGCTGTCGTTCGAATTCACGACGATTGAACGCGATGTTGCTTTCGCCTGCCTCACGCGGCTGGCGGCGTTGGCGAATTACCGGTTCGATATCGCGCTGGGCGAAAGCCAGCAGTTGAGCTTCGGTCCGGGCCGTGAACTGACCGCAGCCGACATGGCAGCCCACATCAAGGCGCTTCCGCATGAAGCCAACTCCGGAGACGTTTATGCGATCCTTCAGGACTGATGCCGCAGCACTTGCCGCATTCGCCTCGGTGATATTGGCAACAGGCAACGCGCTAGCGGCCTCCCTGGACATGCTCGGCGTCGAAGTGAAAAACCTCTCAGAGCCCGTCCTGTGCGCGGAAAAAGACAACGTCACATTGACGTTCGCGAATCCGAAGGTGACGCAGTTCCGGATCGAGGCGGCCCACCCCGTCTACATTAACACGCTGCAAAAGGACTCGTTTGAGGCCGATTGGACAGCTTGCGACTTCGCCGGCGAAGTGCTGTCCCAACCTCCGCCACCGCGCAAGGTCACATTGTACGAAGATGTGGAATTGTGGGTGACTGGCTATACCTTCCCAACATTCTGGCGCGACCGCAAAGTCCCCTTCAGCGTCGGCGGCAAAACCGATGACGGTTTTCATCTGGTGCAGGTCTGGGTGCGCCACAACGAGCGCGCCGAAGAAGTCCTCGTCCTTTATCCCACCGACGGTTACTGGCGCGCCCGCCCACTGCCGCCGCAGCATCTTGGCTGGAGCGCATATGGCTCATCGTTCCTGATCGGCCCCGTGGAAGATGCTGGCCGGCCGGTCGTCAATTTTAAGTCTGTCGACTTCGATCCAGACACCCGCACGTTCAACATCGCCTTCGAGCGCGGGGGCAGTGCGTCCTTGCGCATAGGCAAGCTGGATAGCGAACGCATGCAAATCGACGTCACGTTCGACAAGCCGATCGCAGACGTTCCATTTGCCGCCATGCGTTCGATGTACGTCACGCGTTTCAATAACGATGTGGCCGACGTCGCCGTTCTTGAAAAAGGCGCAAAATCCTGGCGCGAAGAACCCGTTATGAGCTTCCAAGGCGCGGCATCGGCAACTGACGTCTGGACCGGCAGGCATACGTTGTCGCGGCATAACACGTCCTCTCCCGATACTGTGTTTTCAGCATTCTCCGACGGCTCTGTTCAGCCCAAGGATTGGACGGACCCAGCAACGTTCGCAAGTCCGCCCCCCAAGTCGGCGAACTGAAACGCGATGGGCTGACAAGCATAACTCATGCCGGACGCCCATTCCAAAACTGCATGAGCCCATGCAGTTCCCACCGCTATGCAACGCCTTGCGGCAGGTTTATTTCACTGATCGCGCAGTTCGGGTTCCGGGAAACCCCGATGCGGCAGCCGGGAACCAGACCGGCTAGGCGACGGTCCCGCCAATGGTGACGGGCGCTGCCGAACACGACAGCAATTCTCCCTCAGGTTCAAAGCAATGCGCATCAGCGCCCTTGTTTTAGGCCCCGCCTTCCTGGCTATCGCCTTGAGCGCGGCCTCACCGTCTTTTGCCTACGATCATCTCTCCGCCACCATCAGAAGCGTCGATAACGTCGGAAGAATTACTCTCTCCGACGGCTCGATCCTTGCACCCGCCAAGACCGTTGCCATCAACGGCATTCCTGAGGCAGGCGCTAACGCCTCTGTCTCGTTCAATGGCGATGAGAACGGCTACGACATCAAGTCGATCACGATTTCCCGAACCACGCGCGGCGAGATGCCAGTCAACCCGGGCCAGCCTCCCACTCGCTCAAACTAGTCACGGCCTGAACCAACCAAGCAACAACACCCGCTCATGATTTTGAATGCCGCTTCGGATGGCGCGCCAGAAAACCTTTCTGGCTGCCATCCGACAGCGGATAGCTCAATAAACAACGACGCATTGAAAGACGCTCATCCCATGGACCAGCCGATCGAACCAGCCTCTCCCGCCCCCGAAGTCGAAAACCAGCCTCTCGGGACCGAACACACTGGCGATCTTTACATGATGGCTGCTGTTTTCTGGGGCCTTATGGTGCTGTTAGTGGTGACGCAGTACCTGCGAAGCTGAGCACCCAGCCGCTTCAAGCCATCAAAAACTTGCAGTCGAGCGATTTACAGCCCAAATGTGTCGCCAAGCCCGCGTCAACGCGACAGGGAAAACATAGGGAGCTTGGCCATGTCAGGGTTGTTGACCGGTATCGAAGTCATCGTCGGTGGCGGACTAATCGCCGCGACGGTCGTAGGGTTTTATGTGTTGAGGCCCGTCAACGGAGAAGCTCATTCGTTGATGAAGACCGAACCGGTCGCAACGGTCATCGCCACATCATTGGTCGCAAGCCTCGCCTTCGGCGCTGCCCTGATCATCGACAGCCTGTTCAAAATGGCCGCCTGAATACTCTCTAAAGCTTCAAATGAGACATCGCAGCAATCGCAGGCGGAGCCGTTTCATCGAATAGCGCGGCAAGTTTTCCGGGCTCGATCCTGCCGCCGGCCATCACTTCATCGCGGTGAATTCCCCCGGCAATAAACAGCGCATCCACGCCTGCGGTTTGCGCAGCCTTCATGTCGGTTCGCAGCGCATCCCCGATCGCCAGAACACGCGCCTGCGGAGTTGCCCTGCCGCGAAGCTCCTCGGCAATCGACCCGGCCGTCTCGTAGGCGGACGCATGCGGCTTGCCGGCCCAGAATACATCGCCCCCCATATCCTCGTAAATGTCGGCAATTGCGCCGGCACAAAGGTAAAGTCTCCCGGCGACATCGACGACCTTGTCTGGATTGGCGCAGACAAACGGCAGGTCGCGCGCGAGCGCTTCGCGCAGTAACGGACGGTAGTCCTCGGCCGTTTCGACGATATCGTCATTCAACCCTGTGCACACGATAGCTTCAGCATCCTCCAGGCTGGCCAAGCCACCACGAACAAGTTGGAACAACGCCCGATCGCGATCCTTGGGCCCGATCCCATGCAGCTCGCGGTAGCCCTTTTCCTGGATGTGGCGCACGGCGATATCGCCCGATGAAACGATATCGTCCCAGCACTGACGGGAAAGACCGCGCTGATCCAACATGTCGGCAACCCGGCCCTTGGGAACCGGCGCATTTGAAACCAGAACAACGGTCCCGCCGTTCCCGCGAAACCACCGCAAGGCGGCGTCTGCTGCCTGATAGGCCCTCATGCCGTCATGAACGACGCCCCACACATCGCAATAAATTACGTCATAGCTGGCCAGCAATTCCCCTGCGCCATCCAGAATGGGCGGAGGAACTTGGCGGGCTGAGACGGGCCGTGCTGTCATATCAAAACCTTGAAGTCGAAATTCACGAAAGCGGACTGAGCACAGCCTCGCGAGTGCGGATACTCTCCCTCACGGGCTGGAAGGCATATGGGAGGAACCCAGGCGATACAAAGTCCCGATCGCAAAGCGGAGCGCATGATCCGCCCATCGAGCGGTTGAACGCAAAAACAATCCGACGACGGTCTAACCTTGCAGGTTCAGCAGGGCAACTGGCGAATCCGCCCACCGTTCCAACCGGTTCGCTGTGAGGCGGTAATAGGTGAATCATTGCAGCCCATGAACACCGCGCTATCGCGTGCCGGTGAATTTGCTAGATTTGCCGGATAGCAACGAGCCGCGCTTGTGTGCCGTCAGAATTCTCTGAGTGGCTGGAATGAGCGGCCATGCAACCCGAGGAGAGCCCCATGATCGACCGACGCAAGTTCCTCGCTTCTTCATCCGCCCTTGCAGGCGCGGCATTGACAGGCACTGGGGCGATCGCGCCCTTGGTTGTTCCCACGCCGTCGCAAGCCGAAGCTGTCGTGAACGACGACGGTCTCTACACCCAGTCGTGGTTCTTAGAATCCTTCCTCGATCTTCGTGACGATCTGACCGAAGCTTCATCGGCAGGCAAGCGCTTTGCCATTTTATGGGAACAGCGCGGCTGCCCGTATTGCAAGGAGTTGCACACGGTCAATCTGGCCAAGCCCGCGATCAACGACTACGTGAAGGAAAAATTCGCAATCCTGCAGCTTAATCTTTGGGGTTCGCGCACCGTCACCGACTTCGATGGCGAAGAACTGGAAGAGCGGCAGTTGGCGAACAAGTGGCGCGTCAACTTCACGCCCACGATTTCGTTCTTCCCCACAGAGGCCTCGGAAGGCAAGACCGGGCGCGATCTCGAAGTCTACCGCATGCCGGGATATTTCAAGCCGTTCCACTTTCTCTCGATGTTCGAGTTCGTCGAACAGAAGGCCTACGACGATCAGAACTTCCAGCGTTTTCTCCAGGACAAATTCAAGAAGCTGGAGGCTGAAGGCAAGTCCGCCGATGTTTGGTGATCCTCGCGCTTGCACGCATCCCGCCAATCTCAGCGGATAACCAATAAAAAACGCGCCGGGCCTTTCGGACCGGCGCGCTGCGCCCAGGATGGAGTTAGGCGGCTTGTGTTCTAAGCGGCCCTTAGTTGCCGCAGGGAACCGTGATCGTAAGGCCGGCTGACGGCAGGTACTTCTTGCAGCCGATCGAGTTGTCGTTGGCAACCGTCGTCGTCGAAGCTGTCGTTTCAGGCGTCACCGTCTCAACCCGGTCGTTGTTGGTGGAAACCGGTGCAACCTTTTTCGGCAGCGGGTTTGCCAGGGCAGCGAGGCTGGAAACGCTTGTTGGGCGAACCGAGTCGTCAATCCGTGAAGTGTCTTCGACCAGTTCCGGCTGAACCCCGGCGATGTTCTGTGCTTCAGCCTGCTTGGCAGCAGCGATCTTGGCGGCTTCTGCTTCACGAGCAGCCAGGGCTGCCTGACGAGCGGCTTCCTGCTTCTTGGCTGCGATGGCCTGATTGCGTGCTGCAGCTTTCTTACGGGCGATGGCCTGCTTGCGGGCTGCTGCTTTCTTGCGGGCAACCGCCTGCTGGCGTGCTGCAGCTTTCTTGCGGGCAATTGCCTTCTGGCGTGCTGCAGCCTTCTTGCGAGCGATGGCGCGCTGGCGAGCCTTTTGCTGTTGATGAGCCTGCGCGCTCTTGGCGAGCATGGCACCTGCGACGAGGCCGACGCCCAGTCCGATGCCCAGACCCTTACCAGCCTGAGCTTGCTGCGGCTGGATCGTGAAGGAACCGAGGGCTACTGAGGCGGCAAGCGCCAATGTCGTGATTTTCTTGAACATGTCTGTCTCCATCCGTTGGTAGTCGTTCTGTTTGTGGTCTGGCGAACCGTTGTGTTGGCTCAAACCGCGTTGTTTCGATGAACACAC
>CAYGRH010000142.1:0-8218 GCA_964352165.1 uncultured Hyphomicrobiaceae bacterium
CGGTGGCGGAGCTGTCTGCTCACGGACCTGCGGCGGCGGCTGTGTACGTTCGCTGATTGGCGGGGCCTTCTGGCCTGTCGGTGGCTCATCGCGGTCGCGCACAACAGGCTGTGGTGAGGGCTGAACTTGAGCTGCTTGACCAGACGCGAAGGCGTCTTCTGGATGAGCGGGTGTCTGCGGACCGCGACGCGCACCTTGGCCTTGAGTGGCACGCTGTTTCACGCGCTCGCGGGCTTCCGCCAGAATGGCGTCGTTGCTGTTTGGATCGCGCGGGGCGTGGTCTGCCGTTGTAACCGGTGCTTGCTGAGGGTGCTGGCGATGGGGCGGTTCTCCGGCGGGAGCGGCTTGCTCTGCGGGGCGCTGTGGTGGCGGCTGAGCGGGCGGTGCTTGTTCTGCAGCCGGTGGAACCTGTTGAAGCGCGCGGATGGCATGCTCGAACGTCATGCCATGGGCTGAAAGAATGTGGGCAGCCGCGCTCGATCCGTCGCCGACGATTGCCGCCAGCACAATCGCACCGTTGATGGCGTTGCGGCGGCCTCGGGCGGCGGCGGCGGCGGCCTCCAATATGCGGCGCAAGTCAGCTGAGATGCTGATCGCATCGGTTGAGCCGTCCGTGCCGTGCTGTTCCAGGTTCGCTATGTGTTGGGAGGCGTCACTTTTCAGCGAGGCGATCGGCACGCCGCTGGAGGTTAGAACGCCCTCGGCATCGACATCTTCGGTGAGTGCAAGCAGGAGGTGTTCGAGGGTGACTTCGGCATGGTGCTGCGCGCTCGCATAGTCGGTCGCCCGCCGCAGCGTAACGCCAAGGCGTTGCGACATCGGTATGCGTCCAAGCTCATCGGCGATCTGCGCCGTCATCCATGTCTCCCCGCCAGCAAGGTCTGCTCGTCGATTGTGCCGACCCTTGATGCCTCGCACCAAATTGCCTGGGCAACCCTTGGAATCGAAGCATTGATTGAATCGGTATAACTGATTGGCCGTGCTCATGCACTGGCAGGAAAGCACCGGTCCGAGCCCCAAATATCGCCAGACCGCTTCGAATATGCGCCTAGAGCACACCCAGACCGTGCGATGTCATGACTTCCAGATGTCATTAGCGCCGGAATGTGAGGGAATTCCGTTGTCGGCTCGCGGTGCACCGATATAACTGCGCGTGCTAAACCGATAGCTCTGCGCCTGAGTTGGGCGCAGAACCTGCAAGATTATGCCTTAAAGCCAATGCGAAAGCGTGCGGAATGAAAACCAAATCACCACAGGCCGAATCCACGGCACATCTCAAAGCCCGGATCCTGGCCGAGGCCCTTCCGCATCTGATCCGCTATGACGATGAAACGGTCGTTATCAAGTTCGGCGGGCATGCGATGGGGGATGAAGCGCTGGCGAACGCTTTCGCACAGGACATCGTCTATCTGAAGCAGTCCGGTGTAAATCCGATCGTGGTGCATGGCGGCGGGCCGCAGATCGCGGCAATGCTCAAGAAGCTTGAGATTAATTCCGAGTTCGTCAACGGGCTGCGGGTGACAGACAAGCCGACGGTCGAAGTCGTCGAAATGGTGCTGGCTGGCGCGATCAACAAGGAAATTGTTTCAGCCATCAATCGGCAAGGGGGCAAGGCGGTCGGGATCTGCGGCAAGGACGCCAATTTGATGATCGCGGAAAAGATTACTCAGATGCCGGACCCGACATCGAACCTGATGCAGGCGGTCGATATCGGGTACGTGGGTGATCCGATCCAGGTCAACCCGCATATCGTTGATGTGATTTCGAAGTCTGACCTGATCCCTGTGATCGCGCCGGTTGCTGCGTCCGCGGACGGGCAGACGCTCAACATCAACGCCGACAGCTTCGCTTCGGCTCTTGCGGCGAAGATGAAGGCAAAGCGGCTGTTGCTGCTGACTGATGTAGCCGGCGTTTTGGACAAGGATAAAAAGCTGATCCAGTCGCTGAGCGTTGCCGATGCGCGGGGCCTGATCCGTGATGGCACCATCTCGGGCGGGATGATCCCGAAGGTCGAAGGGTGTATCGAAGTCGTCGAAGCCGGAGTGGAAGCCGTCGTTATCATCGACGGCAGGGTTCCGCATTGTGTGCTGCTTGAGCTGTTTACCGAACACGGCGTCGGCACGCTCGTCGGGCAGGAAAACCAGGTGCCGCCGACGGCTTGATTGGCGGGAATTGAACGATGCGGTGGACGCAGTTTCGCCCGGTCGCGAGCGGGCTGGAACGCCGATAAGCTGAGTGCTGGAACGACGTACAAAGGCCTTGATTGAGATGGCGAACGGCGGCGATAGCGAAGAGCGGCGAGGCTTTGATCGCACCAAGGTGTGGATCTTCGATCTCGACAACACGCTTTATCCGGCAGACTGCAACTTGTTTGCTCAAGTCGACCGGCGCATGGGTGAGTTCATCGCGCAGCGGCTAGGGGTGCCGTTCGAGCACGCGCGGCATTTGCAAAAGAGCTACTACTATCAATTCGGAACGACGCTGTCCGGGTTGATGCAGGTCCATAAGATGGACCCGATGCCGTTCCTCGATTACGTGCACGACATCGATCTCACAGTCGTGCCGGAGCATCCCGAATTGCGCGCAGCGATCGATCGCCTGCCCGGGCGCAAACTGATCTTCACGAACGGATCGCGCGGGCATGCGGAACGGGTGGCCGGGAAAGTCGGTATCCTCGACCTGTTCGAAGACATCTGCTCGATTGAGAGCTGTGACTATATCCCGAAGCCAAAGCCTGAAGCGTTCGACACTATGGTGCGTGCTCATGGCGTGGACTCAGCCGAAGCGGCGATGTTTGAGGATATGCCTCATAACCTCGAAGCACCGCACGCACTGGGAATGACGACGGTGCTCGTTCATTCGGATTATTACGATCATCCGGTGCAGAAGAAGATCAAGGCGTGGGTCGAACCGCCCGAGCATGTGCATCACATGACCTATGATCTCCGGGGCTTCCTCGAGGGGATCGCGCCCGTTGAGGACTGATCGTCCCGCGCGAGTCATCAATCGCTGGTCCGTCTAGGACTGGGATCTCTTGAACACCGTCAAAGTCGCTTTTTCAGGCTCGTCGATGCCGGCGTTAGCGGTGGGCTTGAGGGGGCTGGCAGGAATGGCTTGTCGCCAAATGCTGCGGGCGCGAAAGAAAATCACTTTCCAGAGGCACGCAAGGGATACCCCGTATTGCGCGACATGGTGGAATGGTTTTCTGTTTTTATCTTCTCCGACCCCTATGCGTTAAAAATATTTTCTATATTTTGTTCTCTAGGATTGACGAGGCAAGACCGGACAGGAGGCTGTTCGGCGCACGAAGAGCCTCGTTGAAGTGCAGCGGAGCGATACCATGGCGGGTTTTCCGGTTTTCATAGAGCTCAATCGCAGCCCACCCCTGATCAACGGCGGGGGCGAGCTTGCGGCCAACAAGGCGCGGCTATTGTTGGAGCATGCAAAGCGCGTGACGTTTGCCGCCGATCAGGTGAGCGGTGAGATCGCGACGTTGATCGCTCAGGGGAAGGCCGATCTCATCCCGGCCGAGCCTGGCATTCGCGCGATCAAGGGCTGCCCACTGGTCATTTCGGCCACTGAGGACATTGCCGAGGACAAGCGCGTGTCCCTCATCGCGCGGGAATTCGGTGTGCCTTTCAACGTGCCAGGCCGCGTGGATCTTTCCACGTTCTCGCTTGCAGCGTTTGGCGACAATTTCCCGGAGGCAGTTTCCAACGTCCAGGGCCAGGGCCGTGTGTTTCTCGTAGGAGCGGGGCCCGGCGATCCCGAGCTGCTGACCCTGAAGGCTGTGCGCGCGCTGAAAGCTGCGGATGTCATCCTCACCGACTTTCTTGCGGGAGAAGGCGTACTGGAGCATGCCCGGCGCGATGTCGAAATTATCAGCGTCGGCAAGGCCAAAGGTCGGCACTCCAAGACGCAAGCCGAGATCAACGCGATGATCGTGGCGCTTGCCCGTGAGGGTAAAACCGTGGTGCGGCTCAAGGGCGGGGATCCGTTCGTGTTCGGCCGGGGCGGAGAAGAGATCGATATTCTGCGGGCTTCGGGGATCGCCTGCGAAGTGGTGCCCGGCATCACGGCTGCAACGGCTGCCGCGTCGTCGCTGCAAATTCCGCTGACGCATCGCGACATCTCGCGCTCGGTGACATTCATCTCCGGTCATGCGGCGGGCGATGGCGCACCGGAATTCGGTCACGTCGATTTCAGGGCGCTGGCTGGTGGGCAGAATACGCTTGCGATTTACATGGGCGTGGCGACGGCGGGAGTACTTGCCGAAAAGCTGCTGGGCGCGGGGTGGTCTCCTGCAACTCCGATCATGGCCGTGGAGCGCGCATCGCACGCAGCCGAGCGGCGCGTTGCAACGACGCTTGATGTTCTCGCTGATGACCCATCTCGGCTGGGACTGAATGGTCCTGCCGTTCTCATCTGCGGCGAAGTCGCCGGACTGACACCGAACGGGCACGTCGAGCATGTTGCCCGACGTCAAACAAATACGCAATCACATGCATCCAACGATCAATCCAAAGAGGCCAGCCATGTCTAAGTCCACATCCAAAGCCGATTTAAAAGCTGCCCCAAAGGTTGTCACTGCCAACAACCTGCGCACCGGTGACGTCGTTTATCTCGGAGAGGCTGGCCACTGGGTGCGCTTGTTGTCGGCGGCCAAGGTTGCTGTCGGAGACGGTGCCGTGGGCGAGCTGCAAGCGGTGGCTGACGCATCGCATGACCGCGACGAAGTCGTGTCGGTCTATGCGATGCCGGTTGCCCTCGTTAATGGGCGGCCCGTTGCACTTTCCGTGCGCGAGAAAATCCGCGCTGCACTTGGACCAACCGTCGGAATTGGCGCTGGCGAATGGGAGACTGCCGATCAACTGCGGGCGGCATGATGTTGTCTGGCTGCAAGCCAGATGGCGGCTGATTAACGGTTGATATTTTAATTGAAGAGACAAGGCGCGAGAGCACACGATGTATCGCTACGATGAATTCGACCACGGTTTCGTGCGCGAGCGCGCAACTCAGTTTCGCGGACAGGTTTCGCGCCGGCTGACGGGTGAGCTTGGTGAAGATCAGTTCAAACCATTGCGGCTGCAGAACGGGCTTTATCTCCAGCTGCACGCCTACATGCTGCGAGTTGCGATCCCCTATGGCGTCCTGTCATCCCGGCAATTGCGCAAGCTCGCGGAGATTTCGCGCAAGTGGGACCGGGGCTTCGGTCATTTTACAACGCGCCAGAATATTCAGTTCAACTGGATCAAGCTGGAAGATGCCCCTGACATCATCGATGCGTTGGCCGAAGTCGAGATGCACGCCATTCAGACCAGCGGCAACTGCATTCGCAATACGACGGCAGATCCTTATGCAGGGGTCGCGGCCGACGAAATCGAGGACCCGCGCATTTGGGCTGAGATCGTGCGCCAGTGGTCGACGATCCATCCGGAGTTCTTGTTCCTGCCGCGCAAATTCAAGGTGGCGATCACCGGGGCCGCGGTCGACCGGGCTGCGATTGCGTTCCACGACATCGGCCTGAAGATCGTGGCTGGCAAAGGTGGGACGACAGGTTTCAAGGTATTTGTTGGCGGTGGCCAGGGTCGTTCGCCATACGTCGCCCAGGAGATCCGTGAATTCCTGCCGAAGGAGCGGTTGCTGTCATATCTGGAAGCTATCATGAGGGTTTATAATCTGCATGGTCGCCGCGACAACATCTACAAGGCTCGCATCAAGATCCTGGTCAATGCGCTGGGGATCGAAGAATTCAGCCGGCAGGTGGAGGAGGAGTGGGCGAAGCTTGATGCGCCGAGCGTCGACCTGCCTGCCGAAGAATATGAGCGGATTTCCGCCTACTTCGCGCCGAAGCCGCTTGTTGCCCAGCCAATCCGCGATCTTTCCATCGATGAGCGGCGCAAGGAAGATGCTTCGTTCGATGCATGGATGCGCAACAACGTCGTTGCCCATCGCGTTCCCGGGCACTTCATCGTCAACATCTCTCTGAAGGAACCCGGCCAGATTCCCGGCGATGCGACGAGCCAGCAGATGGATGCTGTCGCCGACCTTGCCGAGCGGTTCTCGCACGATGAGTTGCGCGTGACCTACATCCAGAACCTCGTGCTGCCGAACGTGGCGCTTGCCGATCTCGGCGAGGTCTACGACGGGCTCGTTGCGGCGGGAATTGCAACGGGCAACGAGGGCTTGATTACCGATATCATCGCCTGCCCGGGGCTCGACTATTGCAACCTTGCCAACGCGCGCTCGATTCCAGTCGCGCAGTCGATCGCCGAGCGGTTTGCGGACCAGAAGCGAGCCGAAGATATCGGACCGTTGAGGTTGAATATCTCGGGCTGCATCAACGCTTGCGGCCATCACCACGCCGGCAACATTGGCGTATTGGGTGTCGATAAAAAGGGCACCGAGCACTATCAGATCACGCTCGGCGGATCGCCGCTCGATGATGCCGATGTCGGCGCGATCATCGGGCCGAGCTTTCCGGCCGAGGAGATCGCCGGTGCTGTCGAAACAATCGTGGACACGTATCTCGGTTTGCGCACCGGGCCGGACGAAGACTTCCTGGCCGCTTATCGCCGGGCCGGGGCTCACCCATTCAAGGTCGCGCTTTACGGTGACGGCGCAACCGAGAGAAGCGACGATAACGAATTGGCGGAGGTCTGAACCATGCGGATTTTTGCAGACGGGCAGTTTGTCGAAGACGATTGGCGGCACCTAGGGGATGGCGAAGATCCCAAGACGGTGGATGCCGAGCGCGTGATCGTGCCTCTTGCCTTGTGGCGGTCAGATCGCGACCGGCTTGTTCAATCGGGCCGCAAAATCGGAGTGCGCGTCGAAGCGGGCGATACGATCGACCCGGCAAGCGATGCTCTGAATCAGGTTACCCTGTTTTCCGTCGTGTTCGCCAAGTTCAGCGATGGGCGCGGATACTCCACCGGGCGTGTGTTGCGCGACCGGTTCGGATTTGCAGGCGAGTTGCGTGCAGAGGGCGATGTGCTGATCGACCAGATACCGCAGATGATCCGCTGCGGGTTTACCTCGTTCGCCGTGACCCACGGCGGCACGATTGCCGCGCTGGAACGCGGAGAACTTCCCGCAGTGCTGCATGTTTATCAGGGGCCCAACGCGGGAGGTCCATCCTGGCGGCATCGTTTCCAGGCTGGCGAGAAAACTGCAGAGCAGACGGCTGGGATCAAAGACGTTCCAGCTTAGGCGATGCGGTAGTACTCGCGATACCACGCGACGAATTTTGCCACGCCGTCTTCGATGCTGGTCGCCGGTTTGAAGCCGACCGCATGGGTGAGCGCGTCGACGTCGGCGTAGGTGGCGGGGACGTCGCCGGGCTGGAGTGGGAGGAAATTCTTCTCCGCCGTCTTGCCCAGTGCTTTTTCGATGCACTCAATGAAGTACATCAGTTCCACGGGCTCGTTGTTGCCGATGTTATACAACCGGTAGGGTGCGCTCGATGAGCCGGGATCGGGATTGTCTGAACTCCAGTCGGGATCGGGTCCGGGCACGGTGTCGAGCGTGCGCACGACGCCTTCAACGATGTCATCAATATATGTGAAATCGCGGCGGTGCTTACCGTTGTTGAAGACGTCGATCGGCGTTCCTTCGATGATCTTTTTGGTGAACAGGAACATCGACATGTCGGGCCTGCCCCACGGTCCGTAAACCGTGAAGAAGCGCAGCCCCGTCATCGGAAGCGAATACAGATGGGCATAGGTGTGCGCCATCAGTTCATTTGATTTCTTCGTCGCGGCATAAAGGCTCAACGGGTGGTCCACGGTGTGATGCACGGAGAACGGCATCGTGGTGTTGGAGCCATAGACCGAGCTCGATGAGGCGTACACCAGATGCTCGACTGCGTGGTGGCGACAGCCTTCGAGGATATTCAGAAAGCCGACGATGTTTGAGTCGATGTAGGCGCGCGGGTTCTCGATGGAATAACGAACGCCGGCCTGGGCTGCGAGGTTTATGACGCGCTGCGGTTTGAAGCTCTGAAACACGCCGGCAATGATCGCGTTGTCTTCCAGGTTGGCGCGGACGAACGTGAATTTCTTGCTGTTCGTCAGTTCGGCCAGGCGGGCCTGTTTGAGAGTGACATCGTAATAGTCATTGAGGTTGTCGAGCCCGATGACCTCATCGCCGCGATCCAGAAGCGCGCGGGCGACGTGGAAGCCGATGAAGCCAGCCGCTCCGGTGAGAAGAACTTTCA
>CAYGRH010000143.1:0-8207 GCA_964352165.1 uncultured Hyphomicrobiaceae bacterium
GACGAACGCTCGGACCGGCGATCCCGCGCCCTCGCCGGGCAGTTCGCCACGGGCGCCATCCGGCACTATTGCGCCTGCGGAGTAGGCGCGTTTAGCACGATCTGGCCGAATGAGATTATTTCACTGGTGAGTTGTGGAATGAACAGCGACGACCTACGTTCCTCCCAGTACTCAGCGCCCGGATAAAAAGGACTGCGCCCATGTTCGATGCAAAATCACTATTGGAAGCACTCGTGACTGGCGGGCGGCAACAGTCTGCTGGCCATTCAGGTGGCCAATCAGGCGGCGACAGTCTCGGTGATCTGCTCGGACAGGTCTTGGGCCAGTCAGGTCATCAACGCACACCTCCTCAGACTGGCGGCCAACACACCGCCGATCAGCCACGCGGCCTGGGCGATATCTTCGGAAACGTGTTGCCCGGCGGTGGGCAAGGCGGCTCCGGTGGTCAATCGGGTGGAGGCGCTGGTGGCCTCGGCGACATCCTTGGCGAACTCCAGCGCAAGGGCGGCGAAGGCGCTGGCGGCATCGCCGACATTCTCGGACAGGTGCTCGGTCAAGCCAGCCAGGGCGTCAAGGAAGGTGCTGGCAAAGTCAACGACGCAACGGGCGCGGGCGACGCCATTGGCGGGCTGGTGCGCGAATTGAGCGGCAAGTCACCTGACGAAATCATGAAGCGCCTGCAGGAATTCGCCAACAGCAACCAGCTTGGCACGGGCGCGGCTCTGGGCGGCCTCGGCGCGCTCATCTTCGGGACGCAGACCGGACGCTCCGTTGCGGTTGGTGCCGCAAAGATCGGCGCCCTCGCTCTCATCGGTGGCCTTGCCTACAAGGCCTACCAGAACTATCAGTCCGGTAAACCTCTCATCGATTCCGGCAATGCCACTGCCGAAGCCGCCCCCCGAGGTTCAGGCTTCGAACCCGATGCTGTCGACAACGACAACGCGGCATTGTTGATCCACACCATGCTCGCTGCTGCCGCAGCAGATGGCCGCGTCGATGCTTCCGAGCAAGAACGAATTCTCGGCAGCCTGAAACAAGCAGGAATGGATCAAGGTGCAGAGGAATTCATCGCCAACGCACTGAACAATCCCCCCTCGATCGACGACATCGCATCACGCATCCGGACCCGCGAAGAAGCAGTCCAGGTCTATACGGCCGCCCGCATCGCAATCGAACCTGACACCTCCCGTGAAGCATCCTTCCTGGCCCAGCTCGCAGATCGCCTAGGCATCGAGCCAGAACTGGCCGGCCACATCGACGCGGCAGCGCGATCCAACATGGCGTAGCGTCTATTCGATTGAGATCGATTGAGTATTGAGTCACGAAAAAATGGCCGGCTGCGAGATTATCGCAGCCGGCCATTTTGTTTTGTTCGCTACTCAGTGGGCGCAGTAGAAGACACCCGCCGGGGCAAAGACCGATTACTGCTGCTGGTGTGCAGCCGATTGATCGCCCTTGTCGGTGCGCTTGAAGAATACGTCAACGCGCATACCCGTCAGCAACGGCGGCGAACCATCCAGATTGGCGACAACTTCCAGCACGTCAACGTCATCAGGCCGGCGAGGCCCGCGCGACGTGATCCGCGGAGATCCCAGCGTCGATGCAATCTCCGTCACGGTGCCTTCAAATTCGCGATCAGGAAACGCATCGGCGCGTACAACAACCTTCTGGCCGACACGAACCTTTGCGACATCGCGCTCTTCCAGTTCCGCACGCACTCTCAGCTTGGAAAGGTCGCCGAACACAAGCAGCGCGCTCTCCGGCGTCGGTGCCGTCACTTCACCGGCACGCGCATAGATGTTCAGCACGGTACCATCGAACGGCGCACGAATGCGTGTACGCTCCAGTGCATTTTCAGCCAGCGCCAGTTCAGCACGCGCCACCGAAAGCGATGTCTCCAGCCGGTTCTGCATAGGCATTTCCGGGTCTGCATTCAGACGGGCAAGTTCATCGCGCGCTGAACCGAGTTTCGTTTCAAGAGACTTCGTCTTGCTCAGCGCATTGTCGATATCTGTGCGGTTTCCCCGGCCTTCTTTGAGATCGAGCGTCTTTTGATCCACCTCACGCCAGGCATCGAACAACTCGCGCTGAACAGCTGCGACCTTGTCTTCTGCACCGTGGCGATCCTTGGCGACGCCGGTCACTTCTTCTTCGCCGCGCTCCAGCAGCCGAACGGCTTCTTCCGAGCGCGCCGACCTGACACGGTTCATCGCGTCGGTATCATCAAGCAGCACCAGCAGATCGCCGTCTCGAACGGTATCGTTCGTTGCAGCCACGATATGGTCGATCCGCCCGCCGATCAGCGAGGATATTTTCACTGGTCCGGACTTCGGCTCGACACGACCGGTCGCAGATGCCGCCCATTTCGACTGAATAACCGCGCCGGATTCAGCAGCTTGCGACTGGGCCTGCGCTGCCGACGATCCCAAAACACCTTTGGTGAGATTGAGACTATCTCCGGCAACGATCGTGCTCACGCCAGTCGCGATAATGCTCGCAATCACAAACGTCGATAGCGTCGAGTTCAGTCTAACCATTGGCTTTCCGCCTCTTCGTAAGGTCTGTAACTTGAGGGGCATCGAGCCCCACCGGCCGACGCTCTTCGCCGACGATCAATCCATCTTCAATGCGCACAACGCGGTCGGCATAGCCCAAGGTCCGCGGATCGTGCGTAACGGCAAGAACGCTGCGGTTCTGCTCATGGGCAATGCGGGCCAGTAGTTCCATCACGGCATGGCCGTTCTCACTGTCGAGCGCTGCTGTCGGCTCGTCCGCGAGCACGATGGCAGGCGAACTTGCGATCGCGCGCGCAACCGCGACGCGTTGCTGTTCACCACCAGACATGTTGCCAGGGTAGCTCATCAACCGATGCCCAAGTCCCACTTCGCGCAATGCCTCTTCGGCGCGCGTGGCAGCCTTGAAGCCCTTGTAACCTTGAACGTCGAGCGCGATGCGCACGTTCTCCAGTGCCGTCAACGTCGGAAACAGATTGTAGGATTGGAAGATGTATCCGATGTTTTGGCGGCGCAGCAGCGCCAGCTCTTCCGGTCCGAGGCCGTCTGTATCTTCCCCCGCCAGGATAACTTTCCCCGCAGTCGGGGTCATGATGCAGCCAAGGATCGACAACAGCGTTGTCTTGCCGCTACCCGACGGGCCCATCAGCAACGTCAACTCGCCTCGCACGAGTTCAAGGCTTACACCCTTGAGCGCCTGGACCTTCCCGGCACCTTTGCCGAGTTCCTTGACGACGTTGTCTGCAATCAGAACTTTTTCTGTCGTCATCTGCTAAAAACCGTTGCTGGATCGATTTTCGTTACTTTCACGATCGCCGATACTGCGGAGATCGCACACATGAAGAGAGTGACCGTAAACAATGCCACGGCAAGACCCGGTGTCATGACAATCGGCAGCGGCGTCGATTGACTGGCCAGTACCACCAGTAGCGCGATGGTCATGCCAAGGACGTAACCGATCACGGCACTCAGGCCCGCTTGAGCCAGGATCACCTTGTGGATGTAACCCGATGACGAACCCAATGCTCTAAGGGTTGCAAATTCGTTCAGGTGATCCTTGGTGCTCGAATAAAGCGTCTGGGCAACAATAACAGTGCCCACCAGAATCCCGAGCAGCGCTCCACCGATCAGCGCCACACCGGCACCGGTACGAAACAGCCATTGCGTCAAGCTGCGATCGCGGAATTCCTCGGTCGTCAGAACCTCTGCCGATTCAAGCTTGTTCAACAGGCTCTTACGTACCAACTCGATATCGGCACCCTGCGCCAACTTTACAAGCTGGAAAGTCGCTCTGTCGCCATCACGCCCCAGAAGCTGGCGGGCGCGCGACAACGGCGTGTAAACATAAGGAGACTGCGTGAACGAGCGTATGCCGTTGGTGAGGGCCCCGACCTTGACGCGGCTGGCGTTGATCTGAGCCGTATCCCCTACGCCATTGATGCCCAGATCCTTGAGGTAGGACTTATCGACGGCGATCGAGTCTGGCGCATTGATTTCTTCCCAGCCGCCCTGGACGAGCGACCAGGGCTGCAACGCCCCGTCTTCCGCATCCGCACCGACCACCACGACCCGCGTTGAACCGCCAGCTGGCTTGCGCCATTCGGAAAACGACACCAATATCGGCGTTACCGAAGCAACCCCTGCGGTCGCAAGGGCCTGATGCCGTTCCCGCGACGTCAGCAGAATTCCGCCATCCTCGAAGCTCTTGGCGCCAAAGGCAGTGATCCACAGATCTGCATTCGCCCGGTCGATGTTGGCAGTGATCATCTTGCTCGCGCCAAGGTAGAGTCCGAGTTGCACCGCCACAAGCACGATGGAAAACAAGATTCCAACCAGCGTCACGGCTAGCCTGACACGATCATGAAACAAATTGCGAAACGCTAGGGTAAGGATCATCCGGTAAACCAATAATGTTTCTGACAATCGCCAGCCTTCAGGACACTGAAGCCGGCGAACTAATCATCGACGGTAGCAAAAGCGAAAACATGGCCCCACGAAGGCGCTTAATATAAGTAGGGCGGACGAATACTGCACGAATCAAAACACATCGCGATAGGGCGATGTTACGCAGTGGTCGCTTTCGGAGGGTTAACGACAGTCTCAAATAAAGACTATTTTGCGTTCACAACCATTGGAACAAGGTTTTGTGCGACAAAATGGATCGAAATTCTGGGCGAATTCATTTTTCCACCTACGTTTCGCCCCTATCTTTTCCTAGGCCAACTAAATCGGCTTTGGTCCAACTTAAAAAAGTGTAGCCATGCAGAGACTTAATGCCTCCCTGATCTCAAACCACGCTCTAAGTCTGTTTCTTGCAGCAGCGACATTTGCGGTTCTGCCAGCCGGCTCAAGCATTCACGCCCAGCCGGCGCCCGGGGCAAATCTCCCGGCAGAAGCGGGCGTGTGGTATGACGACACAGGCAAGGGCGCGGTCGAAATCGCCCCGTGCGGCGGAAACCTGTGCGGACATATCGTCTGGCTGAACCAGCCTTTGAACAAAGAGGGCCAGCCCCTCCGGGACATCTATAATCCCGAGCCATCCCGCCGCGGCCAGCCCATTTGCGGCCTTCAGGTGCTCGGCAACTTATCCCGCCAACCCGATGGTTCGCTGGATGGGGGCTGGGTCTATGATCCCAAGGTCGGTAAGGCCTACGATGCCGAGCTGCGCCTGAACAACGCCAACCATCTACTGGTTCGCGGTTACGCAGGCCTGAAGATGCTTGGTAAAACCCTAAATTGGCGCCGCGCTGACAGGGCTCTTCCCTCTTGCGCTCAGTCAGCCGGTGCAGGCAATGCACGCCGTTAAGTTGCCGGAAGAAAACGACATGATGCCGGATTAAGCGATCAGCAAAACAAAAGCCGGATTTTCGGTGGCGATAAATCGGCAAGCAGGATCGCAAACCCGGAACAACAATAGATAACGAAAAGCCGGCTGATGCTTAAAGCATCAGCCGGCTTTTTATTTTTATCACTGAAGCGCCGTCCAGGCTTGGCGAATTTATTCCGCCGCGACAGAACTGACGACAGCCACGGGCTGGCGAACCACGCGCGACGCAGCAGGCGCACGCACTTTTTCAATCCGGGCAACAAGCCGGCCAGCGAAGTCGAGTGTCCGCTCCAACACGATATCGCGCTGCTTATCCAGCGTAATCATGTGGTAGCAGTCATCCAGAATGATCGTTTCCACCGGACCCTTGATGCGCGACTGAATCTTCATCGCATTCGACAGATGGCTCTGATCGTCTTCACGCGGGTGAATGATGATTGTCGGCTGCGTGACCTTGCCAAACATCCGTTTCACGTTGCTGACAAGGCTCTTGAACTGCAACACCATCGCGCCGCTGCGCGAATAATAGTCTTCAATTGAGCGATTGTCGCTCCGCGCAGCTTCCACCATGAAGTTGCGCAAACGCTCGTCCTTGATGCCAAATGGTGCGCGTTGACGGAAGCGGAACAGCCGCGCAAACCAGCGCTGGAACACGAGCGCGAAGAAATTGAACGAGAAAGGGATCGCCCAGCCGTTAGGCCACAACGTAGGCGCGAAAATCAACAGGCCATCGACCTGCTTGCCCCGCTCCGCAGCGAGCCGCAGCGAAATCACCGACCCGGCAGAAAGGCCGCCGACGAGGACGATATCGCATTCTTCCCGCAGGCGATCGAACTCGACTTCGGCGGCTTCGTACCAATCGCGCCAGCTCGACAAGCCAAGAACGTCCGTTCCATGTGACATCCCCGGAAGAATAGGGCAACGCACGGTGTAGCCGGAGCGCGCAAGGCCCTGGGCAACGTACTTCAGCTCCATGGGAGCCCCACCGAGGCTATGGATCAGGAGAACTCCAACACGACCCCCGTCGAAGGACAATCCGCTCAACGCGCCCGTGTTATTTTGCTTCTTATTCATACTGTTATTCGCACTCGCTGATACGCCAATTCAACGATTGTTAGGCTCAATCTCAACACAGGGCAAAACCATTTTTTGGCCAGACTGCCTCTTCGAATTGTGATCGTGCCTTTCAACTCGCTTTTGGACTTAACGCCGTTGACGCACGCATCGAACGTAACCATTCGGTGTGTGAGCTAGGCGATGTATAGGCAGCCCGTCTGCGACGGTCTAAATTGACAAATTCCCCCGAGCGAGGCCGCTGAACGGTGTTCCGTTTGCAGCCCACCCTTGGTCGACCCCGGTTAACAGACCATCCTAGAGACGACTGCGCAGTTCTGCGGGGAACAGGGCCTGATGACGATATGGCATCATGCCGCAACTGCAAAAAGAACACTAAAGCGCTGATAAATAACAAATATTTAACCGCGCCACAGAAACTTGCCACCCCATGTGAGTGCCAACCATCTCGCAACTGCACACAAATCTGCCGCAATGCAGCATCGCTGTATGCCGGTCTACAGGATTGAGCCGGCACCCGGCCACCACATGCAGACCTTATTCCACTCGAAACAGCACAGCAGACGTAGCCACTACGACCAACCTGTCCGTGAACGTCGAGTTAACCAAGCATGTTAGCTGAAATTACCTAACCGATTGTCGACGCCCATAGAACCGAGGTTCTACGCACGTTCGTCGACCGAGTTGGCCCAGCCACCACCTTCGCCGAGAGTTTTGTGCACAAATCTTGTGAATTGCAACAGTCACAAATAGTTGCGTGCGTCGGTTAACCGCGCGTCTGATGCAATTCGGCGCGATTTTGCTTGTTGCAACAACAAGATAACAGGCGGACGACCTGCAGTCGGGCAAAATGATCCGCCTTCGTCCTGATGTCGGAATTCAGGCAACTCCGTGTTCCGGGCGGGCTTCAGAGCACAAGAGCGCATGAAACGACGTGCAACCCTGCCAATATGGCTACAGAAGGGAACCTTTCCGCCCGCAAGGCACTTTCGTCTCTCAATTCTCCAGAAGTCACTGTTAGTGCGCATTTGCCCCTATATAGTGAACGCTGAATTTCCAGCCTGCTAAGCGCCCCGTTCGGAGGGTCTAAGTGACGCGAATTCCGATTGCCCTCTTCCCCCGCCGCGCCTTCTCTTGTGCGCTGGCGTTCTCGCTCGCCTTCACTCCAATTTTAAGCGCAGCGAGCACTGCGGCAGCGGCCCAGTCGCAAGCCAGGACCCAGTCGCCCGCCTTGCTGCGCGCTGATTACGAAGCCTGCCAAACACAGGATGAGGATGCTTTTCGCGCGGCGATTGAGAAGATCACCATCGACGCCCTCAACCGCGGCTTGACCACGGTCGACTACAACGCGGTCGTTGCCGATCAGTGGCGGCGCGGCGGCATGGACGAGATCGTTGACACTCGGGTGGATATTGCTGTCGCCGAGGTCCGTGACAAAACGAGCTGGGGCTCGCTGATACAGTCGCTCGCGTATCAGGAGAAGGCCAAGGAACTCGCGACGGCAGTCGCCGAGCACGTCTATCGCTCCGATGCCATGAAGACGGCCATCGAAACGCTCGCCGCCGGCGTCAGCATCGAAGTTGGCCAGCAGATCGAATTTGCCAGCCGGGACGCCGCCGGACCGGCGCTGAAGTGCCTGAAAGCATTCCTCGGCCCGCGCTATGGCTCCATGGTCGCGTCAACTGTCATCGGTGACGCCGGCAATCAGTTTGGCGTCAGCACGGCAACCGGTGGTGCGGAAGTGACCGCTGGTTCGGTCCTGCGGGAATCGGGCGCCGGCCTTACCGGTGCCG
>CAYGRH010000144.1:0-2896 GCA_964352165.1 uncultured Hyphomicrobiaceae bacterium
GTTCGAAGCGGAGCTGACGTTCGAGGTCGAGGGAGATGATGGCAAACCGATGCGGTTCGGATCGGTTGGCGGTGGCGGGCGCTATGACGATCTCGTGGCGCGCTTCACCGGCCAGAAAGTTCCAGCCACTGGTTTTTCCATCGGCGTGTCACGGCTTCAGGCGGCACTCACCGCCCTTGGTCGGACGGATGCGAAAAACGCACTCGGCCCCGTCGTCGTTCTCGTGATGGAAAAGGACCGGATCGCTGATTATCAGAAGCTTACGCAATTGCTGCGGCGCGCAGGATTGCGGGCGGAAATGTATGTCGGCACCAAGAAAGACATCCCCTCGCAAATGAAGTATGCCGACCGGCGGAATTCGCCTTGCGTTGTCATTCAAGGCGGGGATGAACGTGAGCGGGGCGAAGTGCAGATCAAAGATCTGATCGAGGGCGCGAAGGCTGCTGAAACCATTACCGACAATAAGGAATGGAAGGAAGCGCGCGTGGCGCAGTTCTCCGTTCCCGAAGCGGAGATGGTCGAGGCTGTGCGCAGCGTTGTCGAGCGATACGCCTCATGAGAAGTCACGCCTTGATGTCATCAAAGCACGCGTCGGCGATGATTGAATTTCGTTTCGGCACCCACTGAATAGCTACGCAGGCAAGTCTACATGGTCGCAGAAACGGCAAAAGAATTCGAGGCGCTGGAAGCGCAGGCGCAAAAGCTGATGTCCGTCTTTATCAAGGCCGGGCATGAAGCGGTGGCCCCCGCGCACGTTCAGCCAGCCAATCTTTATCTCGACGTTATCGGTGAAACGCTGCGGGCGCGCAGCTATGTTTTCTCCGATCCTGACGGCGAGGAATTATGCCTGCGGCCCGATCTGACCGTGCCGACCTGCCGCCTGCATCTTGAGCGCCACGCAGGCGATGAGGCCGGTGACCGAGCGCAGTATTGCTACAACGGAACGTGTTTCCGCTTTCAGCCGAGCGGTGCGACCTCTGTGCGCCCACGCGAGTTTCGGCAGGCGGGTATTGAGACGTTCGGTTCCGAAAACCTGGAGAAGGACGAAGCTCAGACGGTTGCCTTGATCGAGGAGGGGCTGCGTGCTGCGGGCCTGCGTGAATGGAAGCTGCGGATCGGCGATCTCGGCATTTTCCGATCGTTGCTATCGTCAGCGGAAATGCCTGAACGTTGGCGGCAACGGCTTCGTCATCAATTCTGGCGGCCCGAGGCGTTTCGCGCCGAGTTGCGGCGGTTAAGTAGTGCGCCTGATACGGCGGCAAACAAGATGCCGGAAGATCTGCGCAAATTGATTGATTCAGAAAAGCCAAAAGATGCCGCAAAGAAGCTGGCGAACTATTTGGAGGCGCAAGGCGTCGAGCTGATCGGTGTGAGGACAGCTGCCGAGATTGCCGACAATCTCGTGCGGATGGTGTCGGATGCTGATGCAGATCCGTTGCCGGAGGCAACGGCTGCGTTGATTGAAAGCTACATCGGCGTGAAGGCTCCTGCGAAGGCAGCGGGTGCGCGCCTCAAGGATCTGATGCGCGATAAGGGTGTCGATATTTCCGGTGCGCTCGACAATTATCACCGCCGTCTGAAATTGCTGGGTGAAGCCGGTGTGGATGTTGTCCACGCCGACTTTTCCGCGGAGTTCGGGCGGACGTTGGAGTACTACACGGGGTTCGTTTTCGAGATCGTAGTGCCGTCGCTCGGCGATGACAGCCCGATTGCGGGTGGCGGTCGCTATGACAACTTGATGCGTGCCTGCGGAGCTGAAATGAATGTGCCAGCGGTGGGCGCTGCGATCCATACCGAACGGCTGATGGCAGCCGTGCGTGAACAGGGGCCAGCATGATGGTTGGTGTTTGCGCCGGTGGCGCTTTCAAGGTCCGCTGCTGCTACACGCTGCGCTATGGCGTGAGGAAGGCAATTCAGTCATGAGCGAACGATTACAGATTGCGCTGCCGTCGAAGGGGCGGCTGATGGAGCAGGCTGTCGAGCTGTTTGCCAACGGTGGGCTAAACGTTCGTAAAACCGGTAATGAGCGTGGCTATCGCGGCGAGATCGAGGGCATGGCGGATGTCGAGATCGCGTTTATTTCGGCGTCTGAAATCGCCTGGTATCTGAAATCGGGCCGGGCTCACCTGGGTATTACCGGTGAGGATCTTTTGCGCGAGCGCATGTCGGATTGTGACAAGCGCATTGAGTTTCTCAAGAAACTTGGATTTGGTCATGCCGACGTGGTGGTCGCGGTCCCGCGCTGCTGGGTTGATGTTTCCACGATGAACGATCTCGATGAAATCGCCCAATCGTTCAAGGATGTGCACGGACGCTGGTTCCGTGTGGCGACGAAGTACGTCAACCTGACCCGCCAATATTTCGGCGGAAAAGGCTTTGCAGATTATCGTATCGTCGAGAGCCTGGGTGCGACCGAGGGGACACCGGCTGCCGGAACGGCAGACCTCATTGTCGACATCACGACGACCGGTGCAACGCTGGCCGCCAATGGTTTGAAGATCCTCGATGACGGAGTGATCCTGAAGTCGGAGGCCAACCTGGTTGCCTCGAAGCTCGCTTCATGGACGCCGAAGACGCGGCAGGCGCAAAACGAGATCATGGAACGTTTGGGGGCTTAGATTTTTGCTTGGTCCACGCTTCCTGAAGTCGCGTGGAGCTGGGGACTTTCTTTTGGTCCACGCTTCCTGAAGTCGCGTGGAGCGGTTGCCTACAGGCGTAGCGGTTCTGGGAGCGGGATGTGGTGCGTTATTTTTCGCTCACGGCTGATCCTCGCTTTGCTCGGGCCTGCGCGGGCGCGGCGCAAACGCCGGACCGCAGTCGCGGTCTCAGGAGGCAAACTCAACCTGGCGGGAACAGCGTCGGCCCGCAGGGCCGTGGAGCAAGGCGAACCGGCCGA
>CAYGRH010000144.1:2996-8202 GCA_964352165.1 uncultured Hyphomicrobiaceae bacterium
AGGCCGCGCCCGCGCAGGCGCAGCGAACGTAGTGAGCGGTGCGCGCCGTGAGCGAGTTAAGCGGGCCCGCAGGGCCGTGGAGCAAGGCGAACCGGCCGAAGGCCGCGCCCGCGCAGGCGCAGCGAACGTAGTGAGCGGTGCGCGCCGTGAGCGAAATCTTACGACAATTCGGCCAGCACGCATTTGAGCAGCCCATAATCGTATCGGCCGTCGAGTGCAGCATGCGCGGGGCCGAGCTTGCCACTGTCAAGCGTTTCAAGCCGTTCAAAAACGCCGTGGATTTCGTCGAGTTCATCAGGCGCAAGGTCGAGCACGTCATCGGCTGAGATAACGCCCGCCTCAATGGCATCGGCGAAATGCCCATAGACCGTCGACAACTCGATGCCGCGTTCAGCGGCGATATCTTCGGCCGACACCTCGTTAACGTGCATGGCGAGCGTCTGATTGATGGTCGCTGATAGCTTGTTGTTGAGGATCGGGTGGGGCTTGTACAAGCCAATCGTTTCGATGAAGGCTGCACCGTAACGCTTGATCTTGCTCGCTCCCAGACCGCTGATGTCTGCCAATGCGCCGTTATCCTGAGGCCGCTTGCCAGCAAGCTCCACGAGCGTTTTGTCGTGGCAGATGACGTAAGGCGGGACCTTGGCTGATGTGGCCAGCCTCAGACGCAGGGCTTTGAGTGCCTCGTAGAGCGGCTTGTCGGCCTCGGGAACGGTCTGGGACTGCTTGCGCTCCTTGCGGGTGCGGGATTTCGATTCCGAGCGCTGCGGCAGGCGCATGTCGTAGGTTTCTTCGCCGCGCAAAAGCGGGCGGGCCTTCGCCGTCAAGACAAGCGTGCCATGGCCCTCGTCGTCGCCGGTGAGGTGTCCGCTCGCCACTAATTGGCGGAATAGCGCGCGCCAGCCGGAGGCATCGAGTTCCTTGCCGATCCCGAATACGGTCAGTTTGTCGTGCGAGTTGCGGATGATGCGCTCGTCCGACTTTCCGGTGAGGATATCGACGAGATAACCAACGCCGAACCCCTGTCCGCTGCGGTAGGCGGCGGAGAGGGCTTTTTGTGCTGCGACCGTGCCATCCATCGTCTTGGGCGGCGTAATGCAGTTGTCACAGTTTCCGCACGGCGGGGTATCGCGCTGGCCGAAATAGCCGAGCAGTGCCTGCCTGCGGCAGCCGACCATTTCCGACAGGCCGATAAGGGCATCGAGCTTTTGACGCTGCACCTGCTTATAGGCTTCCGAGCCGTCCGACTGGGCGATCCACTGGCGAAGCTGAATGAGGTCTTGTAACCCGTATGCCATCCAGGCGTCGGCTGGTTCGCCATCACGGCCGGCGCGGCCTGTTTCCTGGTAATACGCCTCGATTGATTTCGGCAGGTTGAGGTGGGCGACGAAACGAACGTCCGGCTTGTCGATGCCCATGCCGAACGCAATGGTGGCGCAGACGATCAGCCCGTCCTCGTTCAGGAAGCGTTCCTGAGCCTCGCGGCGCGCGTCGGCCGGGAGGCCTGCGTGATAGGCAAGTGCGGTACGGCCTTTTGAGCAAAGCCAGGCGGCCGTTTCCTCGACGCTGCGCCGCGACAGGCAGTAGACGATACCGGCGTCGGTTACGTGCTCGGCCTCAATAAAGCGCCAGAGTTTTTCGCGCGTGCCTACCGAGCCTGCCTGGGCGATGGCGTATCTGATGTTGGGGCGGTCGAAACTTGCAACGAAGCGTTTGGCGTTTTCCAAACTGAGTTCGGTGACGATTTCTGCGCGGGTGCGTTCATCGGCGGTCGCGGTCAGCGCAATCCTCGGTACAGACGGAAAGCGCTCTGCGAGGATTTTCAATTGGCGGTATTCGGGGCGGAAGTCATGCCCCCATTGCGATACGCAGTGTGCTTCGTCGATGGCGAACAATGCGATGTCGGCGCGCGAGAGAAGATCAAGCGTGCGGTCCTGCAGCAGCCGCTCTGGGGCCACGTACAACATGTCGAGGCTGCCTGATGCTATATCGGCTGCGATCTGCTGTTGTTCGGGCCAGCCGACGGTCGAATTCAAGAACGCCGCGCGCACACCGGCTTCGCGCAGCGCGCCGACCTGATCCTGCATCAGCGCGATCAACGGAGAGACGATGATGCCGACGCCGGGCCTGATGAGGGAAGGGATCTGGTAGCAAAGCGATTTGCCGCCACCTGTGGGCATGAGGGCCAGCGCATCGCCACCTGACAAAACGGTTTTGATGATGTCGGATTGGTGCGAGCGGAAGGCTTTGTAGCCGAACACTCTTTCCAGAGTTTCGCGGGCTTTTTCCATGTCTTCTGCGCCGAAGTTGTGTTCATGCGAACTCAACACCGCGGATGCGTCCGCTGGGTCGTAATCTCGATTTATGCGGGCGGGCGGCGGCGGCATGAAGCAGGTCCGATGGTTGTGGCTCAATTTGCCGCCTCGCGGGGCGAGCGATCTCGATGAGGCTTGCGGGCGCGCGGAAGCGACAAGGCGAGCGTAATGGTTCGATACGCAATCTATAGATCCGATTCACCGCGGCTTTAGAAGGGTCAGGCACGGGCAATGCCCGCTTTTGCCTTCAACCGGGGGCGGTTGACTTTTTCTGCAGCGGGAAATCAAAGGGAAATGTCCATCAAATACAATGGCATGCTTGCTGGTTCGCCAGCATCCCGGCCGTATTCCGGTTTGCTGAACGCTGGCAATCGGCGATATTCAGGGTCGGTTCATACGGGAAAGACTAGTTTTGCGGGTATCGAAGTGATGCGGCGAAGCATCAGGCGCATTGAAGTTGGCGCCGTCGGGGTAGCATTGTTCCCTGGTTGCCGGGAAGCTGGCACAAGTGGGAACGATCACAGGATGGATAAGGACAAGGCCGATGACCAAAATTCGGATGAGTGGCGCTTTGACGATTGCTGTAATGACGGGCGCCATGCTGGCTCTTCCGGTTGCGGTCAACGCTCAGGGTAGCTGTACCTGGTATGGTTCGACGGCGCTGAAACAGCAGCAGAAGAACGAACAACTCAAGTGTGGTTTCACCGGTGCTCAGTGGCACTCCGACCTCGGCGGTCACATGGCTTGGTGTGCCAGCGTCGCTCCCGAAGTCTGGAAGGAGTCGGCACAAGAACGCGACAAGATGCTGTCGGAATGTGCAGCCAAGCGCTAACCGTCAGAAAGACGATCGCCGGGTGACTTCTGGTTCGTATCGTTGGTTGAATAATTTGGTCTCCTGTCAGCCGCTCACTTCTCTCCTTGGTGAGTTCACTCCCTGAATTGGCTGGCAAACTGAAGGCCGCACCGGGTTCCCCCCCCTCCTGGTGCGGTCTTTATTTTTGTTCGGCCCACACTTCCTAAAGTCGTGTGGGGCTGGATTGTTTGCCCAAACTGGGCAAGCCGGTGTGGGGCTGGATGCCAGCGGGCGGTATGGTTGAGCGAACGTTGGCAGAGACCAATCGGCAGAGCCGTTGGATCTGGCTCACGCAACTTTGAAGGCGTCATATATCGCTCTGTTGGTGCGATTCAGGCATGGTGTTCGCTGATCGGAGATTTTCGACGTGCGAATGGCGCTTTTCATTCTTGCTGGTGTGTTGTGTTGGGCCTCGGTTGCCGGCGCAGCCGTGCTGCTGGGTGACGGCGGCGCTCATCCCGCTAATAAGCGCGTGTATGCAGCCTCCATTATTCCCCAGTTGATTGCCGTGCCGGAATTGCCGGATGAACCTTGCGCGTGTAAGCGCAGCGGCGTTTGCGGCCAGCAACAGCCGGCCATCTCCGGAAGTGCGAGCGATATTTTCGCTCGTCTCTTGTCGGGTAGCGCGCTTCGTCCACCCGGCGCACTGGGGTGGTTTGCGCCATTTGTTGCCGACCTTGATCCGCCCCCTCCTCGCCGCACCTCGGCCTGAGACCGTTTTCCCAATGTCTTGGTTTTTGATCGCCGTCACGGCGCGCTGAATTCGTTGCGCGCTGGGCCGGCGCAACGAGGTGATGCCAGAATGTTCAAACTATTTCCGCGGCTTTTTACGCCGCTTCCCAGCCGCGCCCGCAAACGCGGGGCGTTGTCCGCGTTTAGCGCTGTTGTTGCCAGCGCGGTGCTGCCCCTGATCCTTTCCGGTCCGTTTTCTTCGAGTGCCAGCGCGCAGGACGGATGGTCGGACTTTGGCGGCAGGCTGTCCAAGCAGACCGTTTCCATCAAATCGAACGAAGCCCCCGGCACCATCATCGTCAGCTTCGCGGACCGTCGCCTCTACAAAATAACGGAGCGCGGCCGGGCCATCTCGTACCCAATCGGCGTGCCCAAGGACATCGCGCGTTGGGATGGCACATTGCGCGTAACGCAGAAGCGCAAGAACCCGGCATGGCGGCCGACGCAATCCATGCTGAAGCGCAATCCGCGCTTGCCGAGCTACGTTCCCGGCGGGCATCCGCAAAACCCGATGGGGGTTCGCGCGCTCTACCTCGGGCACACGTTCTATCGCATCCACGGAACGGACGCGCCGTGGACCATCGGCAAGGCGGCTTCATCGGGCTGCGTGCGGATGTATAACGAGCACGCCATCGATCTATATAACCGCACCAGGGTCGGGGCGAAGGTGGTGGTGACCTGGAAGCGTTACAGGACGCGCGCGGGCGGCTCGGCGTAGCAACGCAGGCATTCGCCGCCAGCAAGGATGCGACCCGGCTGCCGCGATACGGCCGGGTCGTCTTGTTTTCCGCTTGTGGCCGCGATTGTTCGTGACCAAATATGACGGCGAAGGTAGTCGGAGCATAGGAAGGTCAGGCAATGTCGCGATCGGATCGGGTTGATGTCAGCCGTCGTAGCGTGGTTCTGGGGGCTGCGGCGGGTTCGCTTGTCGGTGCGGCTGCGTCGTTCAATCCGGCGTTCGCGGCCGCGCCCATGCTCGGGGTCAAGCGGCCCGACGTCTACCGGTTCAAGCTCGGCGGGTTCGAGATCACCAACATCCTCGACGGCGTCATCCAGAGGTCCGGGCCGCATCCGATCTTCGGCGAGAACCAGCCCGAAGCGGTCGTGCAGGAGTTCGCGCGCGCCAACCGGCTTCCCGCCACGCAGCTCGAAAACTCCTACACCGTTACGCTCGTCAACACCGGCAAGGAACTCGTGCTGTTCGATACCGGAAGCGGGGCGGGTTTGCGCGAGAAGGGGCGAGGCAATCTGGGCACGCTCCTGCCCGAGGCGGGATATGCGCCCGAGCAGATCGACATTGTCGTCA